>JAIRPY010000041.1 GCA_031256905.1 Spirochaetaceae bacterium | reverse complement strand
AGCCGGTGAAACAGCCCGCCGAAACGCCACTGCTCAGGCTTCTTCGCCAAACCAGCCTTCACCGGATTCTCATCGATATACTCCGACACCCTCGCAAAGTCCTTTTCGTCTTTGATTATCCGGGAAAAGAACCGCCGGCCCCACAAACTGCCGGTGATGTTGTGCATCTTGTTCCACCATCGGGCGAATCGGCACTTTAAATACTGCATTATTTTGGATAAAGACTCCCCGGGTCCAGGCTTCATGAGAAAATGTATGTGGTTGTCTAAAACACAAAAGTTCCACAACTCGAAGCTGAACTTCTTTTTTGTCTTTTTTACGAAGTCCAGAAAGGCTTGCTTGAACCGAGGCTCCTGTAAATCATAGTTGCCTCGGTTGATCTCAGAAGTGACATGATACGTCGCGCCGTCTATAAGTATGCGTAAGGGTCTCATAAATCCCTATAAGGCATCAATACGCTTCCTGCTTCACTTTTAATGTCTGGCACTTTAGTGCCAGACACTGGACAGCCAAAATTTTATCAAACTCTTGCAATGGCGTTTTAGGCATGGTATACTGATAAAATATATCTGGAAGGGTGGGAGGGTTCTCAAGCCGGATTAGGTTTTCCATAGGAGTTTTTGTGTTAAAACGTGATTTTCCTAAGATTCACTTTTATGATCAGGATTTTGTTGATATTTATGATAAAACCTGGGCGTGGATTCAAGATTGCTGGAATGCGGGAGGAGAACGTTCTCATGAACGGCCGGAGAGTCCAGAGGTATCGAATTTCAGCGATGCGGATAACAAACCCACGCCCATCGAAGGAAAATTTTTTTCGTACCCCGGCAGTTTCGTAGTTCAGCAGGCGGATGCTATTTTTTCTTCCTTTTTTTTGGTCTACTCAAACCGAATTTATAACGCCCATCCCACCCTGGATGTGTTTTATGACCATCAGGAAGCGAATGGCGCTATTCGGTCTGCCTATAATATTGAAACCGGTATTCCTGTTCTTATGGACCTGGACAACCCTGAAGGTCTGGGGATTCCCCTGTTTGCCTGGGCGGAATTTAATCTGTATCATAAATCGGCAAATAAAAAACGGGTGAAAGATGTGTTGCCTATTCTCCATCGCTATATGGATTGGATTAACGCTTCTTTTAAGCAGTCTAATGGACTGTACCGAGTTCCTCCAAGCGCGACCAATATGGTCAACGCCCCTCGGGATGGCGTGGTGTATCCAATGGATTTCAACACGATGATAGCCATTAACGTGCTGTATATGTCCGCGTTGGCGGATATTCTCAACGATAAGGAGTCGAGTTTCCAGTATAAACGGCAGTATTTTTCGCTGAAGACCCGGATAAATTCCCTTATGTGGGACCCGGATGAAGGCTTTTACTACGACCTCGACCAACAGGAGAAGCGGATTCGCGTAAAACTTTTGGCCGGCTATTGGGCGTTGTTAGCCGAGATTCCCAATGACGATAAAGCCGAACAGCTCATCGAGAAACTGCAAAATCCGGAAATGTTCGGGGCGCCTCATCCCTTTCCGTCGGTGGCGGTGAACGAGCCCCTGTTCGACGAAACCGGTCCAGGGTATCGGGGGGCCGTGTTTCCTCACCTTACGTTTATGGTCATCAAGGGGCTTGAACGGTATCAGCGATGGGATTTAGCCCGAGAATGCGCCATCCGGCATCTCTACTTCATGCTGGATTCCATGCTCCCCGAAGGAGCCGGGGCGCATCACAACCAGATTCACACGAAGGGACAGCTCTGGGAAGCCTATCTTCCCCTAAAAGAAGGTCCCGCTCAATGGCCTGAACACCCGAACTTCCCCAGAGTGCAGTATCTCACCTACGACGCGCTCTCTACCATCTGTCTCACCATCGAGAACATCGTCGGGCTTTTCATCTCTCTGCCTCGCAAAACCGTAGACTGGATCATCCCAAATCTGGAAATCATGGGCATCGAAAACCTGTCCCTTAAAAAAAATATGATCACCATCCTTTCAAACAAAAGCGGCCGAGGCTGGGAAATCCACATGGAAAGCGAAAAATTATATTACTTCACCATCAATATCCTAGGGAAGAAGAAAAAAACCCTGCCGATCCCGTCAGGAAAATGTTCAATGCTCATCGACAAGCTGTAAGTTTTTTCTTTTTTTAAGTGTCTGACACCAAGGGTCAGACACTTAAAACTGGTTGGTTTGGACTTGACTAAAGTTGAAAGATTTGCTATACCTAGTTTTAACAGAATATTCAGGAGGAACTCCATGAGCGCCAGAATTAGGCTCAAGAGATTCGGGACGAAAAAACGCCCCTATTATCGAATAGTAGTTATGGATAAACGGTCGCCTCGGGATGGGAAAACCCTCGAAGAAGTCGGCTATTATCACCCCATCGACCCGGAAGACAAGCAACTCATCCTTAACGAAGAACGCGTGAAAAGCTGGCTGAACCATGGGGCAGAGCCCAGCGACACCGTGCATAAACTGCTCAATAAAAAAGGCATAACCGTATAGCTAGAGGGGGATAGGTGGAAAAGGATCTGGTTGAGTATATCGTAAAATCTCTGGTTGATGATCCTTCATCAGTAACCGTCAGCGTGGTGGAAGGAGAAAAATCTACCATATTAGAACTCAAAGTCGCCCCCGAAGACATCGGTAAAGTCATCGGAAAACACGGACGTATCGCTAAAGCTATCAGAACCGTCCTGCAAGCCGCCACCGCAAAAACCGGCAAACATACGGTTCTCGAAATATTGGACTAACCCGAGCCCGCCGTGACCCAACGTTTCGCCGTCGCCCTCGTCGGGGGTCCTTTCGGAATTCAGGGCTACGTCAAAGTCCAATCCTTGTCCGGAGAATACGAACACCTGAGCCGACTCTCATCGGTCGCGCTCCGACTAAAGGGCGAAGAAACCATCTGGGAAATAGAAAAAGTCCGGAAAATTCACCAAAGACTGGCGATAAAATTCCGGGGCATCGACGACCCGGAAGCCGCAAAAGCCCTCGCCGGCGCGGAAATAATCGCCGATAGAAATCAAGCCGCCCCTCTGGGGAAAGACGAATTCTATGTGGAAGACCTGCTGGGCCTCGCGGTAGTATCGGAGGCCGGCGAAATTCTAGGGCATATTTCAGGCATCGCCGAAGGCGGCGGGGGCAGTTTGGCGGAAATTCGGCTTTCTTCTGACGGTACGGTGAAATTCGCGCCCTTCAGAAATGAGTTTTTCGGAGACATCCGCCTCGAAATCGGACAGGCAGTTCTGCTTCATCCCTGGGTGCTGGAATGAAATATACGGTCCTAACCTTGTTTCCTGAAATCATCCGCGCGTTTTTCGGGCTTTCCATCTTGGGCCGGGCGGTGGAAGAGGGCATCGTGGAATACCAGACCGTAAACATTCGGGATTTTGCCTGGGATAAGCATCACTCCTGCGACGACGCCCCCTACGGAGGCGGTCCGGGGATGCTCATGAAGCCCGAACCCCTGGGGCGGGCCTTGGAATTTGCCGGAGTCCGCCCGAAAGACGATCCCCAGAGAGCCGGTAAACGGTCGGTATATCTTTCTCCATCGGGGCGTCCTTTCACCCAAACAGAAGCGGAACGTTTTTCCGCAGAACCGGAACTCGTTTTGCTCTGCGGCAGGTACGAGGGCATCGATCAGCGGATCATCGAGCGGTACATCGACGAGGAAATTTCTATCGGGGATTACGTGCTGTCTTCCGGGGAAACCGCCGCGCTGGTGGTAATCGACGCCACGTATCGCCTGGCGGAGCGGGTCATTGCGCCGGAGTCCCTGGCGGAAGAGAGTTTTTCCGGGGGACTTTTGGAGTATCCCCAGTATACACGTCCCGAAATGTATGGTATACTCCCGGTGCCTGAAGTTTTGCTGTCCGGGCATCACGAAAACATCCGGCGGTGGCGGCTCGAAAAGCGGCTCGAAAAAACTCTCGCTCTGCGTCCTGATTTAATCCGCCGAGGCGTGGAACAGGGATTGTTTGACCGCGAAATTTGCGCCCTACTAGAAAAGTTAAAACTGGAAAGAGACTAAATTTTAGAAAAACAGGAGCGGAGATGAATGAGATTCAGGCTATTGAAGCCGAATATATGAAGGAAGACCCCGGGGTCTTCAATATAGGAGATACCGTAAAGGTCCACTTCAAAATCATCGAAGGCAAGACCGAACGGGTCCAGGTGTTCGAGGGGTTGGTCATCGCCTTCAAAAACGCCCGGATTGGACGGACCTTTACGGTCCGCAAGAATTCCTATGGCGTTGGGGTTGAGCGGGTATTTCCGTTGTACTCGCCCCGAATAGCGAAGATCGAGGTGGTTCGCCCCGGAAAGGTCCGCAGAGCGAAGCTCTACTACATCCGGAACAAAATCGGCAAAGCCGCGAAAATTAAGGAGCTTATCGTCAAGAAAAAGCCCAAAGTAAAAGCCGAGGCTAACGCGCCTCAAGGGTAAGGTCTCATGAGGGGATCACGGACGATCCCTTTCGACAGTAAACCATGGATAGGTCTCATCAGAAAGGTCGGGAGGGGGAAAATGTAGCGGCTAACGTTCTGGTAGAAGCGGGTATGCGTATCATAGCCCGGAACGTTCTATCCAGCGTCGGCGAAATAGACTTGGTTGCGCTTGACGGAGAAACTTTAGTCTTCGTTGAAGTAAAAGCCTGGTCCGCCCTAGGCATCGAGGAACTGGAATACGCGGTTACCCGCAAGAAACAGCGGCGTATCATCGAAACCGCAAAAGCGTTCATCCATTCCCATCCGGAATATGCCGATAAGGCGGTCCGTTTTGATGTGGTGTTTGTCGGTCCTGCCGGGGTTACCCATTTTCCTTCGGCTTTTATGGAGCGTCTATGACCCCAGGTCACTCAGGAGGACGTCCAGGCAGATCGGGGAAACGGCTTGCCCCAGAGGAGTTAGAACGGTTGCGGACCAAAATAAACGATCAGGAATATCTGTTTGAAGCCATCGAATGTTTGGCAATGATCCTGAGTAACGAAATTTTGAATATACCCCAGGGAGGAGCGTATAGTGAGTGGGAGGGGGGGAAATAACCGGCGAGGATACCGCCGCAGGGATCGGGACGCCGACCCCGGGCAGGATTCCCCCAGGCAGGTCAAAAAAGGAGAAAAAGGGAGCGGCGGACTTCATTTCGATAAGGGACGGGGCGGTATATACGAGCGGTTTCACTGGATTCCGCCAGCGGTATCTACCGAACCCCTGCCTGCCCCGGATTGCCCGTACTGCGGCAAAGCAATTAAGGATATCGCTTCCGCTATCGGAGACAAAGGCTCAAACGAACCGGTTCATTTCGACTGCGCTATCGCCAGAGCCGCCAAAGGCGAAACCCTCGAAAAGGGCGACGCGGTCGTGTACATCGGAGGCGGACGGTTTGGGGTGGTCCATTTCAACGGTCAGCACAGCGCGCCGCCCTTCAAAATTAAAAAAATCCTTGAATGGGAGGATAAGGAACAACGGGCGGCATGGCGTAAAACTGTCTGCGACCGCTATTCCGCAACTTAATGGAAGAAAATAAGGATTTTCGGTCCCTGCCCGGGGTCCAAGAACACCTTCCCCTGTTGCATCGAATCGGGGTGGTTTCCTATATCGACGACCTTCACGGGAAAATACGGGATTACCAAGACCTTTTTTCAAGTATGGTGAACATTTTCCGGCATACCGCCATTGATGACATCCTTGAAACCGCGGTTTTGCAAATCACTGACCGCATTGACCCTAAGGCGATAGTCTTTCTTTGGAAATCCTTTCAAAATAAGGACGAAATAACGATTAAAGGCTACAAACATTACAAGCTGATGGATACCGGCTTGCACATCGAGAGTATTGCGCCGTTTGAGCTTTTTTTCAAACGCCATCCTCTGGGTATGATTGCCTATAGGGACCTTTTGACCCACGTTTCTGTTGCGGATAGGCTGTCTATTGTGGACCCGGAGCTTGTCATTCCTATTTTCAATCCTGTCAGTATGTATGGCCTGATTTTGATAGGCGGAAAGCAGGATAAAAGCCTTTTTACTGATATAGAACTGACGTTTATTCAGAATTTTATGTATGTGGTGTCCTTAGCGATTCAGAATCAGCTTAATTACGATCATTCTTTGCGGGATGTGAAAACCGGACTATACAATTACGACTTTTTTATGACCCGTTTGACCGAAGAGCTTGCCCGGATGAAGCGTAATCAATATGTTTCGTCGGTGATTGTGATCGATGTGGATTTTTTCAAGAACTTTAACGATACTTACGGCCATGTGGCCGGGGATCGGGTTTTGGAACACATTGCCGCGCTGATCAAGCAAGGGGTCCGGCTTGAGGATGTGCCGGCCCGGTTCGGAGGCGAGGAGTTTACCGTCCTACTGCCGGATACCAACGCGCAGGAAGCTTGGGGCGTGGCGGAACGTTTGCGGAAGGGGGTATCTCAGCTTACGGTTTCTTGGGATTCGCCTTTGGCCCAGGTTACGATTAGTCTTGGGATTTTTACCTTTGACAACACCACGGATTCCATTACCGAAATCGTAGACCGGGCAGACAAAGCTCTTTACAAGTCAAAAGCGTTGGGCCGAAACTGTACTACCATCTGGAACACCCACGAAGAATATACCTTATAATATTCTCTTAATAATATTCTCTTATTGGATAAAAAACAAAGCTTCATGGTTTCCCATGAAGCTTATTTTGGTCCGTTTAGGCTACGCCGCTACTGGAGGAGCTGGAGGACCGACTGAGTCCGCTGATTCGCCTGAGCGAGCATCGAGGTCCCGGCCTGGGAAAGAATAGAATCCCGGGTGTAGGTGACCATCTGTTTCGCCATGTCGGTGTCCCGGATCCGGGATTCGGAAGCCTGGAAGTTCTCGGCGCCGACGTCAAGACCGGTGATGGTGTGTTCCAGCCGATTCTGGTATCCGCCAAGGTCCGCCCGCTGTTTGGAAACCCGCTGGAGCGCGGTGTCAAGGGTGCCGATAGCTTTGTTGGCTTCGTCCATACTGTTGAGGCTGACGATGGTTCCATCCCCGACATCCCGCACGCCGAGGCCGGCGGCGGTCATGGTGCCGATGAAAACCTGCCGGCGCTGATCCATATTGGCGCCGATGTGGAACCACATGGAAGCGGTGACGGTATTGTCGCCATCTTGTTTGGCATAGCGGCCGGTCAGCATATTCAGTCCGTTGAACTGAGCATGGCTGGCGATGCGGTCGATTTCGTCTACCAACTGGGAGACTTCAACCTGAATCTGCATCCGGTCGTCTTCGGTGTAGATGCCGTTGGCGGACTGGACAGCCAGTTCCCGGACCCGGTGAAGGATGTCCTGAGTTTCCTGAAGGAATCCCTCGGTGGTCTGGATAAAGGAAATGCCGTTGGCGGCATTCGCGGAAGCCTGATTCAAACCCCGAATCTGGCTACGAAATTTCTCGGAAACCGCAAGACCGGAAGCATCGTCGCCGGCGCGGTTCACGCGAAGCCCGGAGGTCAGTTTCTCCATGTTCTTGGTGAGACTGCCCTGGGTGATTCCAAGAGACCTGTCAGCGTACTGTGCGCTCAGGTTGTGGTTGATGATCATGTCATCCTCCTTGATATTGTTCTAAGGCGTCCATGCCCTAGTTTGGTTCTGCGCAGTATTCTTCTGCCGCGAAAAACTCAACATTCTCCGTAGCAATACTTATTTATCTTTCGACTGCTCCCGCCGGAAACTTTACAGTTTTTTCTAAATTTTTTATAATTTTTTTTGAAAAGAAAAAATTTTTAAATCAAGGAGAAAAAATGCTTATTGGAATTAGTCCGGTTATAAGCCCCGGCCTTTTAAACGCCCTGTTCCGGATGGGTCACGGGGACGAACTCGTTTTGGCGGATGCCTTTTTTCCGGGGGATACCCTTAATCCCCGGGTGATTCGGGCGGACGGCCTCAGGATTCCCGCCCTCTTAGACGGGATTTTAGGGCTGATTAATCTGGATTATGCGGTCCCTCATCCGGCGGTAATGATGCAGGCCATCCCCGGAGACGCCCTGGACCCAGCCGTGGAAGCCTCCTACCGAGCCGTCATCGACAAACGCTACCCCGGAACGCCGGCCATCGAAAAAATCGA
>JAIRPY010000016.1 GCA_031256905.1 Spirochaetaceae bacterium | reverse complement strand
CAAAACAGGCGGGTTTCCGCCATCTTTTCGGGCGAGTCGGTCTGGTCAAGATAACTGATAACCGATGTATCAAGATACAATTTCAGTTTATGTACCGTCATATTGAGCCTATTCTATTGCCTTACACGCCGGCGGTCAAGGGGCTTTTCGCTTGCTTTGTTTAGAACTCCGGTTTTGAGGCTTTTAACCGGGATGATGCGCTTTTTTACCAAACCGGTTTCCTTCAAAGTTGAACAATCAAGGCTTTTCTTCAAACTCGTTCTATCCAAAACGAAACTCGTTCTAGTCTGCATAAAACGCGTTCTATCCAAAACGAAACTCGTTCTAGTCTGCATAAAACTCGTTCTATCTGAAATAGAACTCGTTCTAGTCTGCATGAAACGCGTTCTATCCAAAACAGAACCCGTTCTACTTTACCTAAAACGCGTTCTATCTAAAACAGAACTCGTTCTAGTCTGCATAAAACGCGTTCTATCTGAAACAGAACGCGTTCTACTCTGCATAAAACGCGTTCTATCTGAAACAGAACGCGTTCTACTCTGCATAAAACGCGTTTTATCTAAAACAGAACGCGTTCTACTCTGCATAAAACGCGTTCTATCTGAAACAGAACCCGTTCTAGTCTGGATGGAACCGCCGGCGCCTTGGGCTGATTCTGGGACCTGCGCCGGCGGATAAGCCGGCGGAATCGCTTATTCGGTCCCGCTCGGCTCCCGCTTCCCGCCCCGCTGAGGAAACCGAGTCTTGAGTTCCTCATACACCGCCTTCGCGCCGGGAATATTCTGCGCCGAAGCCATCTTGACGGACTTGTAAAAAACCAAGGCCGCTTGATAGGCCTCGCTTCCGGCGGTCATTTCCGTATCGTCCAGCCCTTCGTCCAACTGCCGAACCATATTGTGAATCGTCCAAAGCCCGCTGGCATCGGCAAAATCCACGCCGAAAGCGGCAACATCGAGATACGGCGGAATCAAATTAGGATTTTGTTTCGCAAACTCATAGGCTTTTTCCACAAAGCCGATGGTCTTGGCGCCCATTTTGGGCAGTTCCCGGCGTTCCTCCGGAGTCAAGGCCAGCATATAGGGGGCCAGCAGAGTCTGAACTTCCTGAATCTTAGTCTGAACCTGGGTTAAAACATCCTGGGGTATCGCTTGAATATGATTATTTTCTTTCATATTTTTATAATATCGAAAAATGATAACCTAGAAAACCCCCGCCGAAAACCGGTTTCCGCCAGGGCCGGAACCGGCAGGGGCTGGTAATCCATGCCGCCCCTGCGCCGCCCGCCGGACCTAGCGGGCAGGTAATGCCGGATCATTTAACTGCGGCAAGTTGCCGTCTTCTCTGGGCCCCTTCTAGGGCTATTTGCTTTCGTTCCGCTTCGGTAGTGTCCGCCGCTCGGCGAAATTCCGCCAACTGCTCCGGCGCGAGAAGCGGACAATCCTCGTCATACCTATAGGGAACTTGAGCGGCTTCCTCAATCTGCGCTAATTCTTCAGGGGTCAACGCAGTACCAGCCTTCCGGGTATACGTCACTATTGCCATAATATATACTCCTTTCCTCGGACTCTGCCACACGAGCCGATATAATACGGATTTTATCCCTTTTTTCTGTATAAACCACGAAAAGTACCTTCCCGGCAAGTCCTATAGTTTGCCAACGATCTTCATCTGCGCTATGCTCAATATCATATCGTTCCATACGTTTAGGATCATCGAATACCGCGGTTGCAATAGAAAACGGCAATCGATGGTTAGCAATATTTTTCAGATTTTTAGCTTCATCCCATTCAAACTCCATTATCTCACCAACCGTCCTAACTAGTATACTATACCTTCAAGCCCGCCGAAAACCGGTTTCCGCCAGGGCCGGAACCGGCCGGGGCTAGTAATCCAGGCCGCCCCTGCCGCCCTCCGGCCAATGCAAAAAAGGGGGGATGTAAGTTTTTACCATTTCCGGCGGGGCTTTTTTAAAGGCCCCGCAGAGTTTTATCTGAGCCGCTTGATGAGATTATCCACCTGATCGTTGTACTGCGCGGGAGAAGCCGCTTTTGCTTGATTGAGGTAGGATACGGCCTTCGCGTTGTTGCCCGCCGCGGCCGCGTTAATACCCAGGGCGTAGGCTATCAGTCCGGGATCCGCGCCGTACTGCTGGGCGCATCCGTAATACTGCTCCGCCTGACTGTAATTCTTTGCGTCATAGGCCAGCAGTCCTAAATAGTAATAGGGCGCGTAGTGATTCGGCCGTTGCCGCAGAGCCTGCTGAAATACCGCCTCGGCCTGCCGGTAATCCTTCGCGGAATAGGCGCGCTGGCCCTCGATAATCAGTTCGTTAAAGGACTTCCGGGTAAGCAAATAGGCCCGGTAATCCCGTTCCAAAGAGGCCGAGTCGGTCCAGCTCTTCATGTGATTGTAGAGAATTTCCGCATTATCTTGAACGGTCCCGGAGTCTTTCAACAGGATAAAGGCTTCGTAGAGGTACCGCAGATAATCTCCGTAGCCTCCATCTTTCAAAAAAGAAACCAGGGCCCAGGATAATCCTTGAAAGTTATCGGGAAAAACGTTTTTGGTATCCGCCAGCAGTATCGTTTCCAAGGGAGGGGCCCTATTCCCCCAGGTCTTGATCGCATCAAGCCAGGAAAGATTTTCTTCGTAGACTAATCCTCCGGCCGGGTTTTTTTCGGAACTGCCGGGTTTTGCCGGTTCGTAGCGCACGGAGCTGTAATAAATCGCAAAGCCTTCCCTAAGCCAGGACGGCGGATTCGGCACAAAGGCCCGCAGAAACTGCACAAAGGCCTGATGCGGAAACCTTTTGTCCGCCTCGGGACTCTCTCGGTGTATAACCAGCTCCCGTTGATCCGGCTGGCTGTAGTGGAGATACACGGCCCCGGGACTCGTTTTGTCAAGGCGTTCCCCAATATAGGCGTTGTACTCGGCGGGATCTTTAAATGAACGGACCTTCAAGGGGGCCCCGGCTATACGTTGAGGGTTAAAATGAAAAAAACCGTTGTACAGCAAAAATCGGCTGTCCAGTTCGTTGGCGAGAAGCTGGGCGTCCCCTACGCCGCTGTCCGAAAGAACTTCGTAATACAGGCTCTGGACTTGCACCATCCCGGCGGGAATGTCTGCCCCGGCCGGCCGGGAAACCCCGAGGAAGAAAAGCAGGAAGGTTGCGTATTTTTTCATGTTTGAATCTCCTTTAGATAATTTTATCAATAATGATATTGACTTCTTCGATCAATATACTGGTATATCGTTCTATATCGGTGATGATATACCGCTGAAGGTTTTGCATATTGCCTCCTAACTGGGTTCCGGACGCGACGTCGAGGGTGATGATGAGCCGGTATCCCAGGTCGTCATCTTTGACGCCGATCTGTTTGATGCGAATCTGCTGGTCGAATTCGTCCACACATTGCAGGGCCATTTGACTAAGGGCGGCTTCGGAGATGCTGACCTTGTTCCGCCGGGAGTAGGCCGGGCGCACCACTGATTTTTCATGCACCGTAGGCCCGGAACCGATAACCCCGGAGGCCTGATTCCGCTTAAAAATCCGAACCGCGTCATAAAAAATGAGGGGGTAACTTCGTTTTACCTCCACTGAAGGAACCGGAATAATATGTTTTCCTTCGATCCTTCTGGCTCTGATCGCATTTTCAATATCGGCTTGGGAGGCAATATCTTCAATCTTTATAATTTTGCTCGGCGGCGGAAGCTGAAGCCGGACGGCGATTTTATGCACCATCTTCTCGGAAGTCCCCAGAATAAGCACTTTTTTAGAGGCTTCGCCTTGCAGTTTCCGGGCGACCTCATCCCGCTGGGCTTTTTCGTCGAACAGCGCGACCTTCACGGCGGACATAAAGGTTTTTTCCTTTTTCGCCGAATGTCCCGCCATAATACGGTTTCCCTTGATGAGGAGCCCGTCATCGATGATGAAATCCGCCCGATATTTCTGGGCTACGAGTTTCGCCCGAAAACTTTTCCCGGTTCCGCTCTCCCCCACCAGCGCGTACACTCGGATCCGCCGGCGAATCTTCCAAGAATCCCAAAACATACTCTTTTAGTATACTCCGCTTTTCTAATTTTTTTAGCTAAAGATGAAAAACTATTTTTATAACTAAAAACCATCCTAAAATTTTTAAAAGAATCTTTCCGCGCCCCCAAGTTTATCCGCCCAGTGTTCCGGAAACCGGCAGTAATACCACCGGATGCGTTTTCCAGGCATCCAATGTTTGTGAAACCAGCGATCCCACAAATTATTCGCGGCCGAGGGAATCCCCACAATGAGCAGATACAAGGGTCCCAAGTACATCGACTGAAGGCTGTGACCTAATTCGTGACGTATATCGGTTGAGTCATGGCCGTCATTGAGAAAAATATACTGCCCCGCGCTGAATCCGGATACGAAAGAAAGCAGTTTATGCTTGCGATGAGACTCCGCCGAAGCGATGAAAATCTGCACCCCCAATCCGTTAAGGTATACTCGGCGATGTTCCGTTAAGGTCAGACTTGACCACACTTTCGAGAAACTATACCCAAGAAGATGTTGCGGAAATTGCCACACATAGGCCGCGGTCCTTTTAAGGCCGAGTGTAATTCGGGGCTTCTTGGGTGATCGATACGTCATGGGCGTGGCTTTCCTTCAGACCGGCCGCTGAAATTTTAACGAATTTGCGGTATCGGCGCAGTTCTTCGATATTTTTGCATCCGCA
>JAIRPY010000129.1 GCA_031256905.1 Spirochaetaceae bacterium | reverse complement strand
CGCGGCCGTCAACAAGTTCAAACTCGCCGATAAAATGAGCCACGTCTCCACCGGCGGCGGCGCGTCGCTCGAACTGCTCGAAGGCAAAAAATTGCCCGGCATCGAAGTCTGCCGAGGCTAAACGCAAAAGGCAGAAAACCCGCCGGCGATCCAAAAACTTGCCGGCGGAAAATTCTTTAAAAGAGGAAAACATGAGACCCTATTTTATTGCAGGAAATTGGAAAATGCACAAAACCCGCTCAGAAGCGGCGGAACTTGCCAAAGCCTTGGTCAGCCAGCTTCGGGATGGGAAGCATCGGTATTTGATTGCCCCGAGTTTCACGAGTCTTGCGACGGTTGGACCGATTATCATTGGGACCAATATCCTTTTGGGCGCGCAGAACGTTGCGGCTGAAGAGCAGGGCGCGCATACCGGGGAAGTTTCGATTTTACAGCTCAAGGATTTGGGCGTACAGGTGGTGATTCTCGGACACAGCGAGCGGCGGCACACCTACAAAGAAGATGACGCCCTGATCAACAAAAAGGTCCAGCTTGCCCTGAAACATGGGCTGGAGGTGATTCTCTGCGTCGGCGAAACCTTGCAGGAACGCGAGGCCGGACTGGCGGAGGTAGTCTGCGAAACCCAAACGATTTGGGGTTTGACCGGGGTAAACAAGGCCGAGCTGGTCCGGGTGACCATTGCCTACGAGCCGGTATGGGCGATAGGGACCGGCAAGACCGCCACTCCCGAAGACGCGGACGCGATTCATGCTCACATCCGGAAGGTCGTCGGGCGGCTGTACGGCGGAGATTTGGCGCAGAAGATTATCATCCAATACGGCGGGTCCGTAAAGCCCGATAACGCCGCCCAGCTTATGGCGAAGGAAAACATCGACGGCGCGTTAGTCGGCGGGGCGGCCCTCAAGGCGGATACCTTTGTCCCTATCGCCAAGTTCGGCTGAGGCTTGAGGCTTATGTTAAAGAAGGCCGGATTTTCTTCTTTAAAAGAAACCGGCTTCGTTCAATTCCCGTTATCCGCCGAAGATAGAACATTGCGGACCTTCGGCGTGTGGATTATGATAAAAATATGTCAGAAAAGCAGTTTACCGTATTGGGTTTGATCAATGCTGAAAATGAACTGAAGGAGCCGGTATCCTTACATCTTCGTTGCATTGGAGGGCGGAAAGGGCTGGGGCGCAAAATCAAAGTTCCTGATTTGAACCGCCCCGGATTGGCCTTATCCGGTTTTTATGATTCCTTTGCGTATGATCGGGTTCAGTTATTTGGAAAGGGAGAAGCGGCCTATCTCCGGAAACTTGAATTGGAAGGCAAAACGGAAACTATCAAGCATATGTTTACCTATCCGATTCCGTGTTGCATTTTTTCGCATCGGCTTTTGCCGGACCGCAATTTTCTTGAAGAGGCGGAGTTGAATCAATGTCCCATTCTCCAAACTGATCTGAGTAGCACCGAATTTCATGCCAAACTCATGCAGGTGCTGACGAATGTGTTTGCCCCTTCTCTGACCCTCCATGGGGTCCTGGTGGAGGTCTATGGTCTTGGGATTCTGCTTATCGGCGATTCCGGGGTGGGCAAAAGCGAGACCGCTCTGGAATTGGTGAAGCATGGACACCGGCTTGTGGCGGATGATACTATCGCCATCCGTTGCGTCAACGGGAATAACCTCATCGGCGCGGGGTCCCGGACGATGATTGGGCATCACATGGAAATTCGCGGACTGGGCATCATCAACATCACCCGGCTTTTCGGGGTCCGGGCGATCCGGGACCGAAAGGAAATTCAGCTGGTCGTAGAGCTGGAAGAATGGAACTCCAGCAAAGAGTACGACCGGCTGGGTACCCAGGAAAAGTACGAAGAATTGCTGGGCGTGCGGGTCCCAAAACTGGAAATCCCCGTAAAACCGGGCAGGAACATTCCGGTTATCATAGAATCCGCCGCGATGAACGAGCGGCTTAAAAAAATGGGGTATCATTCGGCCCGGGAATTCAACCAGAATATTCTACGCTGGACCGAAAGCGATGCCTCAAAAGCGGTCTATTTTGACACAGAAGATATAATATAGGAATAACCATGACGGAACGCACAATAACCGTATCCAATCGCGCCGGAGTTCACGCTCGACCGGCGGCTATGATTGTGGAAATCGCAAAAGATTTCAAGAGCAAAATATATATAGAAAAAGATAATGACCGCATCAATGGCAAAAGCATCATGGGAATTTTGACGATGGGAGCCGGGTACGGCACAGAACTGAATATTGTCACCGAAGGACCCGATGAAATTGAAGCTCTGGAAGCCCTAGTCCGGCTGTTCGAGGCAAAATTTGAAGAATAAGAAGAAAAATTCGGTGTGAAAACCCTGACTCACGCGAAACAGACTATTATCAATGTCCGGGGCCTGATAGTTATCTATCTGGCCCTCTGCATTATAACGGTATTGTTTTCGCGGTTCTTCTTTATCCGCATCTTACAGGGGCTGGAAACTCCGCTTTTATTCTACGGTCTTCTTTTTTTTACTATTCCGGCGGTGTTGGCGGCTTTTCTGTCGATTTCTCTGCTGAGTTTCCTGCGGGATCTTATTGCCCGCCGGAGCGGAGGCCGATTTCAGATCAAACTGTTGGGGTATTTCAGTATTATCGCGCTGTTTGCGGCGACCCCGGCGGCGATTATTACCGCCCAGGCCGCGGCGGAATTCGTCCGGTTTTACCGGAGCATCGATGTCCTGCGGGTTATCGACTTCGCGGAGGAATCCGCGATAAGCCTTTACGCCTTTCAGTTGGAACACTTTGAGACTTTGGCGGCGGAGGTTTTCCCGGGGGCGTCGGATTTGCCGGAAGAGATTGCCGGGGTGCAGGAGTTCGCGCAAAACGATGCCGGGGAATGGGAAGCCCAAGGCTTTTGGGGAGACTCTTCCCGGAAAGTTTTGACGCCTCCGGCGGTTCAGACGGGCTTTCTTCCTCGGGAGATGCCCCGGGATACCGATACGGTCCGGTATGCCCTGAGGCGGGGCAAAAAGCTTTGGGTTTTTTGGTTTAACCTGGCGGAGGGTTTTGACGGGTCCTTGAAGGCCCTGGAGCAGGAGAAATCCCGGTTCAGCGCGCTTGCTTTTTTGAACATTCATGTAAAGCCGATTCTTATTTTTTATTACAGTATTTTTTTCTTTCCGATTATTCTCATGACCCTGATTATTGCCATATCTTTTACTCGCCGGATTACTCAGCCCCTCATGGAGCTTACGGAGGCGACTCGGCGGATTGCTTCCGGAGATTTCAGCGTGCATATTATGACGAGGAAGAATGACGAGTTAAGTCAGCTGGTGGGTTCGTTTAATACGATGGCTCAAGATTTGGGGCGATTGAAGACGTCCCTGGTGAAGGCGGAGAAAATATCGATTTGGCAGAGCATGGCGGAACAGTTGGCCCATGAGATAAAGAATCCCCTTACGCCGATAAAACTTTCGGCGGAGCGGGTCCTGCGGCGATGGCGGAATGAGCCGGATCGTTTGGGGGAAATTTTGGAAACCTCGATGCTGGCGATTATTCAGGAGACCGAGATGCTTACGATTCTTCTCACCGAATTTCGGACCCTTTCCAAGCCCCTAGAGCCGTCCCGGACCTGGACGAATGTGCGGGACCTGGCGGAGTCCGTTATCGGTCCCTATGGCAGTTCTCATCCCCGGGTGAACATTAATATCGCCTCCATACCGAAAAATATATCGGTTAAGATTGACCCCCATCGGCTTGGGCAGGCCTTGGTAAACCTTATCAACAACGGAATCGACGCCATGGACGGGGCGGGCCTCATTGAAATACGGGCTGATCTTGTCAAAAAGAGAGAAATCCGGTATTGTAGAATAAGCGTTCGGGATACGGGAAAAGGCATTCCAGAAGCGGATAAATCGCGAATTTTCACGCCTTACTTTACCACAAAAGCCGGAGGCACAGGCTTGGGCGGGACCGGTCTGGGATTGCCCATTGTGGAGCGGATAGTGCAGGATCATGGGGGGAGCATCTGGGTTAATTCCGCGGAAGCCGCCGGGTCGACATTTTTCATCGATCTGCCGGGGCAAGAAGATGCGGAACCTCAAAATCTTTCTGAAACATAAAATGCGGAATTAGGAAAAAAATGGGAAAAAAGATACTGATTATCGATGATGAACCCGGGATCCGGCGGACTCTCGCTTCGATTTTGGAAGATGAAAATTATAGGGTCCATACTGCGGAAACCGCGCTGGCCGGCTTGGATATTGTAAATCAGGAGCCGGTGGACCTGGTATTTCTCGACGTCCTCTTGCCCAAAATGGGGGGCCTGGAAGCCCTCGAAAAAATACGATCCCTCCGGCCCGACCTCGAAGTGATTGTCATGTCCGGGCATGGCAACGTGGACATGGCGGTCCGGGCGACGAAACTGGGGGCCTTTGATTTTTTGGAAAAGCCCCTGTCCATAGATAAGGTCCTGACGGCGGTCCGAAACGCCCTGACTCTGCGGCATCTGCGGGAAGAGAACCGGGACCTCAAAAAAAATATGCGCCTGAAGGACCGGGATGAACTCATCGGCGTCAGCCGGGAAATTAACCAAGTTAAGGCGTTAATTGAACAAGCGGCCTCCAGCGATGCCCGGATTCTCATCACCGGGGAAAACGGGAGCGGCAAAGAGCTGGTCGCCCGGGCGGTTCATCGCGGGTCCAGCCGGTCCCACAAGGCTTTCGTGGAAGTCAACTGCGCGGCCATCCCGGACACCCTTATCGAAAGCGAGCTTTTCGGGCATGAAAAGGGCGCATTCACCGACGCGGTAACCAGCCGCAAGGGCCGATTCGAGCTGGCCGACGGCGGCACCCTCTTCCTCGACGAAATCGGCGATATGTCCCTCACCGCGCAGGCCAAAGTCCTGCGGGCCATCCAAGAACAGCAAATCGAACGGGTTGGAGGCGAGCAAACCATCGCAGTGGATGTCCGGATCCTCGCGGCTACCAACAAAAATCTCATAGAAGAATGCGAAGCGGGACGATTCAGACAGGACCTGTACTTCCGGCTCAACGTGATTCCTATTTATATGCCCCCCTTGCGGGACCGGCCGGAGGATATTTTGCTCCTTTTGACCCATTTCCTGCGCGAAATCGGGGGACCCGGCTACGGAGGAGACAAACTGCGCTTCGAAGCCCCGGCGGTGAAAGCTCTTCAGGAGTACCGGTGGCCCGGGAACGTCCGGGAACTTCGGAACGTGGCGGAACGAATTCTCGTACTTCACCCGGAAGGCACCATCGGCGAAGCGGTTTTGACGGACCTTCTTCAGAAAAGCCCGGCGGTTCTGGGGAATCAGCCGAAAGACGGCGCCGAGGCGGATTTCTTAGCTCTGCTCGACCTCGACTATGCCGAAGCGAAAGAGACCTTTGAAAAACGTTACCTCGAATACCAGCTCGCCAAACATGAAGGCGTCATAAACCGTACTGCGGAAGCCATCGGGGTGTATCCCAGTAATCTCCACACAAAAGTAAAGAAATATAAGATAAGGACCACCAAATGAACGATTGGCCTTCCCTCTTTATAAGGACCTGGCATGGCTAAAGGAAGCTGTTTTCTTTTTCTCGGTCCTGAAATCGGGGAAAAACAAGATGCGGTATCGGAAATCCGAGCCAAACTCGGCAAAACCGCGCCGCCGGAGGAAATGTCCTTTTATCCGGGGGAGACTCCGGTTTCGGTAATTGTATCGGTTTTGCAAAATGGGTCTCTCTTTGCGGATCACCGGCTCATTTTTATCAAAAACGCAGAAATCATCAAAAAGAAGGAAGAAATTGAACTTCTCGGGGATTACCTAGCCCATCCCCAGGACGATACCGTTCTGATTCTCTTGGCCGAGGGGACGAATATTGCAAAAGGACTGGAAACGCCGATTCCGGGGGGCAATAAACGGGTTTTTTGGGAACTCTTTGAAAACCGGAAAATCGAATGGGTAAGCGGTTTTTTCAAACGAGCCGGTTTTCGCATCGGCGAGGACGGAGTTGAAACCATCCTTGAACTTGTGGAAAACAATACCGAGGCCCTCCGCCGGGAATGTCAGCGGCTTCTGCTGTTCCTCGATAAAGACAAGCCCATAACCAGCGAAGATTTGGAAAAACTGCTCTCCCACACCCGGGAAGAATCCGCGTTTACGTTATTTTCCCGGATTGCCGAAGGGGATTTATCCAAAAGCCTGGGGACTCTGCGGTCCCTGCTTCGGGCGAAAGAAACGCCCCCGGCAATTCTTGCCGGCCTGGCCTGGTGTTTCAGGAAACTTCGGGATTACGCAGGCCTCGCCGAAGCCGGCAAAACCGGGGACCTGGATTACAGAAAAATCGGCCTCGCATCCCCAAAAGCCCGGAAAGACTACGAACGCGCTTCCCGCCGCTATAACCCGGAAATCTGCCTTTCTCTTACCGCAGAATATGACATCCTCGTCCGGTCCGGCGGCGGGGCTCTGGAGAGTATATTGATGGATCAGTATCTCTACAAAATTCATTTTTCCTCTGGGGGGATGTAAAAATCGGCGGGGGGCCGGCAGGGGTAAGGCGGGGGCCTGCAAGGGCCGGAGGGGCCTCGGCAGGGAACAAATAGCAGGGAGAGGATTCGAACCTCTAACCTTCGGGTTATGAGCCCGACAAGCTGCCAATTGCTCCACCCTGCGTTGATGCTTTTAATATATCGATAATAAAAAAAAGAGTCAAGTCTCTTGCAAAGATTTTTCGATTTTTTTCGCCTTCTTTTTATGCCCCCGGAGGGCGGAAATTCTTTCTATACCCCCCTTGCATCTTTTCGGTTTTTTCGGCATATTTTCCGTACACGCTAACGGAAACTCCGTAAACACTGATGGAACTTTCGTAAACACTGCTAGAGTTTCCGTAAACATTGCTAGAGTTTCCGTAAACATTGCTGAAACTTCCGTAAACATTGCTGAAGTTTCCGTAAACATTGCTGAAGTTTCCGTAAACACTGCTGAAACTTCCGTAAACATTGCTGAAGTTTCCGTAAACACTGCTGAAACTTCCGTAAACATTGCTGAAACTTCCGTAAACACTAACGGAGTCTTTGTACGGTCTAACGGAGACTTCGTAAAAGCTAACTAAGTTTCCGTACGGTCTAACAGAGTTTCCGTACGGTCTAACGAAGTTTCTGTACGGTCTAACAGAGTTTCCGTACAGTATAGCGAAGTCTCCGTACGGTCTAACGAAGTCTTCGTACAGTCTAGCAAAGTTTCCGTACAGTCTAACGGAGTCTTCGTATAGTCTAGCGAAGTCTCCGTATGGTCTAACGAAGTCTTTGTACAGTCTAACTAAGTTTCCGTAAATGCTAACAGAGTTTCCGTAAACGCTAACAAAGTTTAAAAAAATCGGGGGAAAGGGAAAACGGTCCGCCCCGGCGCGGAGGGTCTGCGGGAACGGCTTGTATTTAGTTTTAGTATCCGTATACTACAGGATATGGGACAGATCGATTTTTCCGCGGAGCTGAACGAAAAACAGATACAAGCCGTCAAAAGCATCGACGGTCCGATACTCATCATAGCCGGCGCGGGGTCCGGGAAAACCAGAGTCATCACTTACCGCATCGCGTATATGCTCGAACAAGGCATCCCCCAATCGGCGATCCTCGCCCTCACCTTCACCAATAAAGCCGCAAAAGAAATGGAACAGCGAATCAAAGAACGCACCCGCAGAAAACTCCAAAACCTCGCAATCAATACCTTCCACGCCTTCGGCGTCAAAATCCTGCGGGACGAAATCGAAAACCTCGGATACCGAAAAAACTTTTCAATCTACGACGAAACCGACCGAACCGAACTCATCAAAGAAAGCCTCCGGGAATGTAAGCTCTCCGCCGAAAAAACCGACCTCTACGCCTTGGGTCAGCTCTTCTCAAACATAAAAATCGGCAGACTCCGCTGGGGAAACGGCGCGGATTCAGCCTTCGAGCCGGTCTACGCCGCGTATCAGCAGAGCCTCAAGGTCTTCAACGCCCTCGACTTCGACGACTTGCTGGTAATTCCTATCGAACTCTTTGAAACCTTCCCGGAAATCCTCGAAAAATACCGCCGCAGATACCGCTACCTTATGGTTGACGAGTTTCAGGACACCAGCTTCACCCAATACCGGCTCCTGCGGCTCTTAGCAGACCGCAACGTCTGCGTCGTAGGCGACGACGACCAGTCAATCTACTCTTGGCGGGGCGCAAACTACGAAAATATCCTCCTGTTCGAGCGGGATTTCCCCGGAACTATCGAGATTAAACTCGAACAGAATTACCGCTCGACTTCGACTATCCTCGAAGCCGCAAACGGCGTAATCTCAAACAACACCAACCGGAAAGAAAAAACCCTCTGGTCCGGAAACCGGGGCGGAAAACCTATCGAAATCTACACGCCCCAAAACGAAACCGAAGAAGCCGAATTCATCGCCGGGGAAATAAAAAAAATCCGGTTCCGGGAACATTATAAACTCAAATACGACGATTTCGGAGTGCTTATCCGAACCAACTCGCTGATCCGGAATTTGGAAGAAGCCTTTCTCGCGGAAAATATTCCGTACCAAGTTTCCGGCGGCACAAGTTTTTTTCAGCGCAAAGAAATAAAAGATGTGCTGTCTTACCTGCGGGTAATCGGGAATACTCAGGATGATGTAAATCTCCTGCGGATTATCAACACCCCCCGCAGAGGCATCGGGAAAACCGCGATCGCCGGGATTTCGGATATCGCCAAAAAGAACGGCTCTTCCCTCTGGGACGCAATGGCCGGGCAGAGATACGCCCAAGACACGCTCTTTCAGGAAACCGCCAAACAGGAACTGGACGATTTTATGACCCTCATCGAAAATCTGCGGGAAGGAATGTTAGGACGCCGAGGGCTTTCGCAAAAAGTCAGAGCTATGGTAGACGAAATCGATTACTGGGGATATTTAGTCGCGGAATACAGCAAAAACGAAAAAGCCGCGCGGTGGAAGTTTGGGAATATCGGCTCTCTGATTCAGTCCATCGAGGTTTGGGAGCGAGACCCGGACAATCTTGATCCGACCCTGTATCCTTACCTGAACCGGATCAGCCTGCTCTCCCGGGACGACGGCGATGACAGCGATAAAGGCAAAGTCAACCTGATGACGATTCACGCGGCCAAAGGGCTTGAGTTTCCGGTGGTGTTTATCGCGGGCGCGGAAGACGGCATCATCCCCCACGCCCGAAGCCTCGAAGACGACGCCGGAGGCATCGAAGAGGAACGGCGGCTCTTCTACGTGGCGATTACCCGGGCCCGGGACAAACTGGTTATCACCAGCTGTCTGAACCGCCGGAGGCTTCAGTCCTCCGGGGAATGTCTGCCCTCGCCGTTCCTCGCGGAAATCCCGGAGCATCTCGTCGAGTACCGGGAAGAAGAGCCGGAACTCGAAACCGCCCCCGCCGAAGCGGAACGCTTCTTCGCCATGATGAAAAACCGCTTCCGGGCGGGCCCTGCCGGCCATGCCGGGAAGGTTTAAGGCCATTCCGGGAAAGATTAAGGCCATGCCGGGAAAGATTAGGGCCATTCCGGGAAAGTCTAAGGCCATGCCGGGAAAGTCTAAGGCCCTGCCGGGAAGGTTTAAGGCCCTGCCGGGAAGGTTTAAGGCCATTCCGGGAAAGTCTAAGGCCATTCCGGGAAGGTTTAAGGCCATTCCGGGAAAGATTAAGGCCATGCCGGGAAGAGTTAGGGCCCTGCTGGGAAAGTCTAGGGCCCTGCTGGGAAAGTCTAGGGTCCTTCAAGAAAAGTAGCGGATTCCGGCTTCAAAGATCCGTTGATGTTTATTTCCGGGGATGTTGATGTGAACGAACTCGCCGAACCGCTCGGAATGGGCCATTTTACCTAAAATTCGGCCTTCTGGACTGGCCAGAGCTTCGATTCCCAGGGCCGAGCCGTTTGGATTATCCGGTTCCGTCCCGGCCGGATTCCCCTGGGCATCGGCGTAGCAAAAGGGAACTTGTCCGGCCTGAAAAAGCCCGGCTCCTTCGGCCGGGTCTATTACCAAACGCCCTTCGCCATGACTCACCGGAAGGATATGAACCGCCCCTACTTCTTCCAGGGCCAGCCAAGGCGAAACCGTGGACATAACCGTCGTGCGAACCATCCGGGAAATGTGCCTTCCCAGATGGTTAAAGGTCAGAGTCGGCCCCGGCCCCGGCCCCGGCCGATACTCGCCATAAGGCACCAGGCCCGTCTTGATAAGGGCCTGAAACCCATTGCAGATGCCGAGAATAAGGCCCTTCCGATTTTCAAGAAAATCCAGCACCGCCTCCTGCACCGCCGGGGAACGCAAAACATTGGCTATAAACTTGCCCGAACCATCCGGCTCATCCCCCGCGCTGAATCCCCCGGCCAAAGCAATAATCTGGGCCTCCCCTATAGCCTGGGCCAATTCCCGCAAAGATTCCTGAAGATCCTCCCGGGTCCTGTTCCTAAAAATAAGCATCCGAGTCTTCCCTCCGGCCCGGCGAAAGGCCCGTTCCAGGTCCCATTCGCAATTAGTTCCCGGAAAGACGGGTAAAATAGTCAAAGGAAGGCCGAAGCGAATCCTCGGATGAGACCGCCCAACCCGGCGGGGCAGAACCGGCAGGACCGAAGAAGCCCCGGAAGTTTGGGGATAAACCTGCCCCAAGGGAGATTCATAAATCTCCCGAAGGGCCGCCAAAGAAAAGGTTTCTCCCCTAAGCCGAAGGACCGGTTCCGCCAGAGTCTCGGCCGCCTTAACCCAAGCTCCGGCCGAAGCAAGAATAGCCTCCCCAGAGGCCGAGGGCTGAAGCTCCGCCAATACCGAACCCCGAGGCAGATACCCCAGGTCCGTCAGAACTTCAACTCCGGTCAGGTTACCGAAGGCCATAACCGCCAGGGTCGGGGCCAGGCCCCCAGGGCCTACCGGATAAGCCGCCCGAACCAGCCCGGCCTCTCCAAGGCGGATCAGGGTATTCATGTTCTTTTTGAAAACTTCCCATTCCTCGGCCCCGGACTGATGCAAAAGAATAATATCCATCCCCGGGGCCCCGGTGAGCGCGCCGGACCGAACCTTCTCGGCCCGAAGGGTTCCCATCCCAAAAGCGATCAGCGTCGGCGGTACGGTCCAGTCCCCGGCCTCCCCCCGATACGTGCCGGACATAGAATCCTTCCCCCCGATAGCCGGCACTTCCAGCCTAAGCTGAGCTTCCAGGGCCCCCAAAAGCGCGGCCCCCGGCAGGCCCCAGGCCTCCGGACTTTCCGGCCGGGGAAAATACTCCTGAAGAGAAAGCCGGCACTTCCAGGGATTCCCTCCGAGACACGCAAATTTAGCTAGGGCCTCCCGAACCGCGCCTTTCCCGGCTTCGTAGGGATTAGATTCCAGGTCATAACCAAAGGTCCCCAGACTGGCCGTAAGGCTCTCCTTCTCAAGGCTGGGAAGCAAAGCCGCCATCCCGCATTCGGGAGTCCCTTGCTCGGCCCCCCCAAAAGGAAACAGAACCGACCCCCCGCCGATAGACCCATCGAAGCGTTCCTGCAAACCCCGGCGGCTCCCAGACCGCAGGGACCCCAATTCCTCGATAAGGTTCGGGAGGGGCATTTCTGCCTTTTCAGGAGAAGAAGGAGCAGAAAAAGAAGGAAGGCGAACCTTAGCCGAGCGGGCCGGGCCGTTAGAATTCAAGAATTGCCGGGAAAGATCGGCCAGGACCTTTCCGCGCCAAAGGAACCGGAGATGGGGGCCTGCATCGGGATCCTTGGGGGAGTAGCTTTCCGGTTCGGCCTCGTCTCCATCGGTGATCTTGGCTAGGACCGTAGCTTCGAGGTTTTCCTGGGCCGCCAGATGGATAAACCTTTCTGTGTGTTCCGGCGAAACCACCACAGCCAGGCGTTCTTGGGATTCCGAAATCGCCAGCTCGAGGCCGTCCAGGCCGGCATATTTTTTCGGCATGGCCTCGAGGGTTATTTCGACTCCCGGAGCGAGTTCCCCCACCGCGACGGCCGCGCCGCCCGCGCCGAAGTCGTTACATCGCTTGATAAGTTTTGCCGCTTGGGGGTTTCGGAAAAGGCGTTGGAGTTTTCGTTCTTCCACGGGATTTCCTTTTTGGACTTCCGCGCCGGATTTTCGTACCGATTCGTTGGTGTGAACTTGGGATGAGCCCGTGGCGCCTCCGATGCCGTCTCGGCCGGTTTTCCCTCCGACGAGAATTACCGCATCTCCCGGCCGAGGGCTTGCCCGTTGAACCTGCCCCGCCGGGACCGCGCCGATAACCGCGCCTAATTCAAGCCGTTTCGCAATAAATCCGGGGTGATAAAATTCAGCCACAAGGCCCGTGGCGATGCCGATTTGGTTGCCGTAAGAAGAAAATCCCCGGGCAGATTCCCGGGCCAGTTTAAGTTGCGGCACTTTCCCCGGCAGAGTTTCGGCCCAGGCCTGTCTGGGGTCGCCGCCCCCGGAAATCCGCAGGGCCTGATACCCGTAAGCTCTGCCCGAAAGGGGGTCCCGGATCGCGCCGCCTAAACAGGTCGCCGCGCCTCCAAAAGGCTCAATTTCCGTCGGATGATTATGGGTTTCGTTTTTGAAAAGAAGAAGCCAGTCTTCCGCCGGGGAATCTTTAAATTCCCCCCGAATCTTAATAGCGGCCGCGTTCATTTCCTTCGATTCGTCTCCATCCGGCAAAAGGCCCTGCTTTTTTAGAAATTTCGCGCCGATGGTAGCCAGATCCATAAGCGAATACGGCGGCGGATCCGAATACACCGCCTTCCGGGCCCTCTCGTAAAGGTCAAAGGCCCGGCCCAAAGATTCCGAAACTTCAATGTCCAGAGCCGTAGTAAACGTACTGTGCCGGCAGTGATCCGACCAATAAACGCCGAGAATGCGAAGTTCCGCCAGGGTAGGGTCCCGGCCGAGGGCGGCGAAATGGCCCTGGCAAAAAAGCAGGTCCGCCAAGGTAAGACCCAAGGACCCAGAGATTTCCGCCAGTTCCGCCGGAGAAGCTCGGGAAAAGCCGGTAAGGATTGGGATGTCCTGGGGCTCCGGCGGCGGTTCTTCCAGCGAATCCGGCAGGGCCAGGGAAGCCTCCCGGGAATCCACGGGATTTATGAGATACCCCTTTACTTCGTTTAAGGCCCTTTCCGAAAGGGGCTTATCCCCCCGAAGGAGGAAAATCCGGGCGGTTCTTACCGCCGGCTTGACCCCCAGAATGAGTTCGATGCATTCCTCGGCGGAATTTCTGCGCTGATCGTATTGCCCGGGAAGAAATTCCACGCCGAAGACTTGCTCCTTAGGACCCCCGGGGACGGCTTCACAAAGAAAAATCTGATCCCCGGAGGGTTCTGCGAAAACCGCCTGCACCGCCTGCCCGAAACCCTCCCGGGTTAGGCCTGCCACATCATACCGCTGGAGAATCCGCAGGCCGGCCAAGGCGGAACCAAGAAACATGGCCAATTCCGCCTGAAGACGCCGGGCTTCAAGGTCAAAACCCGGCTTTTTTTCCACATACACTCGCTGTATCTTTTCCACATTTTTAAAGTATCTTGAAGAGAAATATTTGGCAATAACCTTACCCTTTTACCGACCCTACCACGATGCCTTTCACAAAAAACCGCTGGAGGAACGGGTAAATCACGAGAATGGGTATAATCGAAATGAAAAGCTGGGCCGCCCGTACGGTCCGCTCGCTCAAAAGCACAAGCTGAGCTAGTTGCTCCGGGGTCATGTTAGTCATATTTTGGTTGTTACTCATAATTTGGGTTGCGAGGTAAGTCGCCATGGGGTAGTTGTTCGGGTTATTCATGTAGAACATTCCGTCAAACCAAGCATTCCAATGCCCAATCATAGTAAAAAGCCCCAAAGAAGCCAGACTCGGCCCGGACATAGGCAAAACCACCATAAATAAAGTACGCCAATGCCCCGCGCCATCCACGGCCGCGGCTTCTTCAATAGCCTGGGGAATAGAACTCCGCATGAAATTCATCATGATAATCACCGACCAAATATTCACCGCGCCGGGAAGAATCAACACCCAAAAGTTATTAAGCAGGCCCATGTTTTTAATCACCATGTACGTTGGAATCAGTCCGCCGCCTATAAACATAGTAATTGCAAAAAAGACGATGTAAACGGTACGGTACGGAAAATCCAAAACCGACTTGGACAGCGGATAGGCCGTAATAACGATAAAAAGCATATTGACCCCCAGGCCCGCCAAAACCCGCCAAAACGAAATGTACACCGCCGCAAAAAAATCCCGCTTAATAATCAGGTACTTGTACGCGGCCAAGGAAAAATCCACCGGAAACAAAACCACTTGGCCGGCCATGGCCGCTTGGTTGGAACTCAAAGATAAGGCTAAAATGTGCAGAATCGGGAAAATACAGCTTAAAGCCACCAGGGACAAAAAACAGTAATTCACCGCCGTGAAAGCCTGCCGGGAAAAAGGTTCTTTTATCCTCATGTTCTCTCCTTAATAAAGGCCGGGTTTTCCCCGGCCTTTATATCGGGTCCCTTAGAAGACCCGGTAATCGGTAGTTTTGTGAGCGGCATAGTACGAAGCTCCCACAAAGATCAGGGCCACCAGGCTCTTGAACAGCCCGGCCGCGGCCGCGGCCGAATATTGGGTTGAAATAATACCCAGCCGGTACACGAAGGTATCGATAATATCTACGGTACGGTCCACGACGGGGTTTTTGAGGATCAGCACCTGCTCGAAGCCGGCGTTGAGAATTCCCCCCAGACCCAAGATGGTAAGCAGGATAATCATCGGCGCGATAGACGGAAGGGTAATGGCAAAAAGCTGTTTGACTCGGCCCGCGCCGTCCACCATAGCGGATTCGTAGAGAGTCGGGTCGATGTTAGTAATCGCCGCGAGGAACAGCACTGTGTTGTAGCCCATGCCTTTCCAGACGTCCGTGGCGATGATAATCGGCCTGAAATACTTGTTACTGATGAGAAACGGCGTCGCTTCTCCGCCCAGGGCGATAACTGCTTGGTTTATAACCCCGGTTATACCGAAAATTTCAAGAATAAGGCCTCCCAAGATCGCCCAAGAGAAAAAGTACGGAATAAACACCACGGTTTGCACAAACCGTTTGAAAAGCCGGGACATTATTTCGTTCAAAGCGAGGGAAAGAATCAAAGGAACGAGGATGCTCAGAAGAATTTTGAAAAACGCGATGATAAACGTGTTCCGCAGAGCGTCCCAAAAACCGGGCATGGAAAAAAGATAGCTGAACTGTTTCAAGCCCACCATCTTCGATTTCGTAAAACCCAGTAAAGGCTTAAACTCCTGAAAAGCCATAATAATACCTCCCAACGGGAGATAGGCAAAAATAAGCGTAAAGGCCACACTGGGAATCAGCATGAGATGCAGGGCCCGGGAATCCGATAATTTTGCCCGTTTTGCCATGCAGTCCCGGCGCCAGGCCTTCAGAGCTTCTTGTTCAGCTTTATTCATGTGCTTTCCTTGCTATTTATTGCCGGCGTACCAAGCATTCACTTCGTCTAGAATCTTCTGTCCGCCGAGGTTCAGCCATTGGGATTTTAAGGTATCGAAATAGCTCAAGGGCTGATCTCCCATGATCATCTGGATGATACTGGTGCTGTAGAGGCGCCCCAGCTCCCCGGAATAGGAAACAATAGCCGGAGTGGTGACAAAAACTTCGTTGTAGTGAATATTTGCAGAGGTGAAAAGGTCGTACATTTTTGCCACTCCGCCGTTGGAGGCTACCCGGCTGAAGTACCAACCCCACACCGGTCCCGAATGATCCCCGGAATGCCACTTGAGGTAATTGGTCAGCACTCCGTTGAACTCGTCGTTTTTGGGCGCGTCGGAAAGATCCATCGATGCAAGGTCGAATTTGCCTTCCCGTTCATACCGGCTCAAGAATTGCTGGTTATCCACCAAAGTAATAGGCGAATACACCCGCCAGGGAAGCCACGTGTAAATGTACGAATGTTTGTTGATCTTTTCTTGTTCCGTGGCCTGTTCTTCCCAGCCCGGGCGGCTCCAATCGTTGAGGGAAAGGGACATATTTATCAATTTTAAAACCGCTTCGGGGTTTTTACAGTTTTTACTTACCGCCACGAAGTTATTGACCGGATAGCGGTCCACGAATACGTTTGGTTTGCCTCCGTCGGCGGTAAGGCTTGGACCGATAGCCCATTCAGCGTTGGACTGTCCGTCGATATTCATGTTAAGGGGCCAATTGGGAATCCACCAGGACCCGAATACGATGGGATAATTCCCTGCCACAATACCGGATATAATCGGACTGCTCGCCGCCCAGACGTTTTGGGCCGCAAAATCTTTGGCGAAATAGCCTTTGCCGTACCATTCGTTGAGTTTGCGAAGCGCGTCGGCTACTTCCTGCCGGGTTCCGCCGAAGACCAGCCGGCCGGTTCCGTCATCGATATATCCGGTGGCAGAAGCGTTATACGCGTTAAACACCGGGGTGAAATCTCCCAAGCCTTCGCCGTAAAAACCGTTACCCGCCGGAAGAACCGGTCCTCCGGTTTTGCCGTCGCCGTCAAAGTCGGTCTGCATCAGCTTATCCAAAAGGGCTTCGAATTCGGCTATGCTTTTAGGAAGCTGATCCTCCCCTTCGATCCCAACGCTCTTGAGATAATCCATGCGGTAGTAAGTTTGGGAAGTTTGCTGGCCGTTGTAGGTCGCCATGGGCAGGCCGTAGAGTTTGCCGTCCCGTTTGCCGGCGTTTAAAAGCTGACCGTCATGGTTGCTGATTAAGGTAAGGCCCTCGTTGGCGTAGGCGTTCCACACTTCGGTGAGGTCTGCCAGGCCTCCTTGCTGATATAAATCCTCAAATTGATTGGGATCGAGGAGCATAATATCCGGCAAATTTCCGGCGGCCAGTTCCGCGCCGAACTTTGCGCTGAACTGATCGGTATTTACCACCCAATCATAGATAAGTTCGATGTTGAGTTTTTCTTTTGCCGCTGTAACCGCGTAAGCCTTGGCAGGGGTGAGGTCCTTGGGCGTGAGGGGGTCCTCGGATTCCCGATAGCCCAGCACCACATGAATCGGTACCGGCGCGGTATAGGGCTGAGTCAGCCGTTGGTCCGGGCTTAGTCCTTCGGTATGTTCCTGAACTCTTCCGGCTCCGCTGTCTTTGGTCCCGGCTCCGCAGGAAACCAAGGATAACAACGCCGCCATACCAATCAATAAACGATGTTTCATACACTCCTCCTTAATATTCTTTTATAAGGATCGGTAAATTTCTAAATATCTTTAATCCGTATTCCGATAATTTAAATTTCCAATGCGAGAGTTGGGCCGGAATTTTTATCCGGCAGAAGAAATCCTTCACCTGGGAGGAAAAAATTCTCTTTACTATTTTTATATAATAGGCTAAAAAGTGAAAGTACCTCTGCTTCGGAGGCATCGGCGATAGTTATTGATGATTTGGAAGAAAAAGCATGGGAAAAATCGATTTCAAAATAGGGCTGATTCTCGCGGTTTTGGTTGGAGGTCTGGGCTTGCTGAGTTTGTTTTACACGCCGTACGAGTATAACGACATGGACCCGTTGAAACGGTTTTTGCCCCCCGGATTTCCCCATGTAATGGGAACGGATAACTTCGGACGGGATGTTTTTTCCCGGGTCCTGATCGGTAGCAGGTATACTTTAGCGGTTTCGGTTCTCACGGTTATCGGCAGTCTGAGCATCGGGGCGTCTTTGGGACTGACGGCAGGCTACATCGGCGGCCTCTTGGACGAGATACTTATGCGGCTCATGGATGCGGTCACGTCTTTTCCGGGGATTTTGGCGGCCCTGGTGATGGTATCCCTGATGGAAAACGGCGCGTTTACTCTTATCCTCGCTCTGGTGGTGCTGTTTATTCCTTCGTATATGCGGATTATGCGGAATGGGATGCTTCAGTATAAGAAGGCTGATTTTGTGAAAACCGCGGAAATTATGGGAGCTTCCCGGATTCGCATTATATTTCTGCATATTCTGCCGAATGTAAAAACTCCGTTGCTTGCGGCGGCGGCGTTGGGACTTTCCAACGCGATTCTTGCGGAAGCTACCATGAGTTATTTGGGGCTGGGCATTCAGCCGCCGATTCCGAGCTGGGGGCGGATGCTGGCCGAAGCTCAGTCTTTTCTGTTTAACGCTCCCTGGTGCGCCTTGGGACCTGGGGGTATGATTATGCTTACCGTTGGGGCTTTTCACTACATCGGCGAGGGGATTCGGCAGGAGAGTCCCCGGATTTCTTAACCTCTATTTTTTGATTGCCGCCATTGTTCGATGCGGTCGAAGGCGGCGTTGATCCGGGCGGATTTTTCGGTGGCTTTCCGCATATTTTCGGGATGCCCGGCGTGGCGGTCCGGGTGATGGATTTTAAGCAGATGCTTATAGGCCCTTTTGCACTCTTCCGAAGAAGCTCCCGGGGCCAAACCCAATTCCGCAAAGTCCTGCTTGACAGCCTTAGGAATTTCTTCGGGAGAGGAAAAGGGAGGCGATTCGTTCCGCCTGTTTTTGGTTCGGATTCTTTCATCAAAATTATCCCGTTCTTTACTCGAACCGCCGCCCAAAAAATCGTTCAGCTCGTTATAGGCTTCCGCCTGATCCGGATCGATAAATCCTTCTTTCTTGGGGTTGGATTTCCCAACATCTTCAGGGTTAAGATAACTTTTTAGTACGTCTACAAAACGTTCCATAATGCCCATGGGGATAGTATACCATGCCGGCTCTTTTGCGTCTACAAAGTGACCCTAGGGGAAAAAAGATATATATTATAGGTAGGAGTTAGAAAAAATGATGAAATTGCTGATACTTTTGGGGCTGATAATAGCCCCCCAGGGACTTATCGCGCAAAATGCCGGAGAACTTGTACAAGCGTCCCGGAACCGCATTGTTTCCAATACGATTTCCACCAGATCCCGGATGGTTATCACCGCTAAAGGCGGCGGGACCACAGAACGGCTCGTGGATCAGTACGAAAAAAGCGGTCCCCGAGGAAACCGGACCATCATCGTATTTCAGAATCCCCCGAATGTCGCGGGCACCCGATTCCTCACCATGGATAACCCCGGAAACCCCGCGGACCGTTGGATTTTCCTCCCCTCCTTAGGCAAAGTCCGGAGAATCGCCGGATCCAACGGCGGGGACAGTTTCATGGGAACGGACCTTTCTTACGACGATGTCTCTTCCATGAAACGAGATGTGAATCTCGACAGCCACACCCTCCTCCGGGAAGACAGCTTAAAGGGCCTCCGCTGTTTCGTCATCGAATCGGTTCCCAAAGACACATCCTACCAATATTCCAAAATGATCCAATGGATAGATAAAAGCTCCTTGGTAAACCGCAAAGTCGAACTCTACGACCGCCGGGGCGCCCTGGTCAAAGTGTTGGAAATTCTCGAACTCAAAGATGTGCAGGACCGCCTAACCCCGGTGGTAACCCGAATGACCACGGTCAGTACCGGCACGTTCACCACAATATACGCGGAAATTATAAAATATAACGACCCCATTCCGGAAGGCGTGTTTACCATCGGCTTTCTTGAAACCGGAAGACCTTCATGACCAGGAGAATATTTTTCGTTGCCCTGGGGATTCATATCCTTTTTCCGGTCCTCGGGCAGGATTTCGGCTTCGGCGAACCGGAGGCCGGAACGAACGCTTTCGGAGTCGCCATTTCCGGGGAAATGGCCGCCCAGTTGACGGCCTACCTCGAGGATTTTACCGATTTTTCAACCTTCAAAAAAACGAGCCTCGGGGATGTATTCGCCGGAAAGCTCAACATTAAAGCTTCGGGCTTCAACGCCGAGGGAACGCTGAATCTCAAGGTCGCTCCGGTATTTGACGGTTCGGCTTCCCCGGTCGAGCTGGACGAAGCCTACCTGCGGGCCTATTTCGGGAAATTGATCGTCGAAGGAGGTCTGCGGAAACTCACTTGGGGAAAAGCGGACAGTTTCGGCCCCTTGGATGTGGTAAATCCCCGGGATTACCGGGACCTCACGGATATTGTAAACCAGCTGGACCGCAAAATCTCTCGGCCCATGATTCATGGAACCTACCAGTTCGGCTCCTTCTCGAAACTCGAAGCGGTATTTCTCCCCGGGTTTGAAGGGCATCGCTTTGCGGAATCCGGACGATGGACCCCGGTACAGGCAAAAATCGAACGCATCCGAACCGGCGTCGCGGAAGGTCTGACGATGATGCCCTCCCTCTCTTCTGCTGAAAAAAAAGAAATCCTGGAATATTACGCGAATATGACGATCTCCTACCCTAAAACCCTCGGGCTGGAGTACGCCCAGATGGGCCTGCGCTTCACTACAACTATCGGATCTGCGGATATCGGGGCCCAATATTTCTGGGGAAATCTTTTCAGACCCGCAATTACCGTGTCCGGCTCTGATCCCGCCGAGTTTCTGCAAAATCCCCGGGGAATAACTCCGGAAATTGCCTATAACCGATACCACCACGCCGGACTGGACTACGGACAGATAGTTGCAGGTTTTAACCTGCGGGCGGAACTGGGAGCGAATATCACCGGAGACCTGGCCGGAGACGACGGCCTGGTGTATAATCCGCAAATTCTCTGGTCCTTGGGTTTTGATCGGGATATATTCTGGGGAATCAACCTAAACGTGCAGGCTGTAGAGGGGATTCGGCTTCGCTGGGATAAGATTGCCGATAACCCGGTCACGGATACCGAAGCGGAAGCCCCGGCAACCAGCACTCGGATTACCGGCATCCTTTCAAAAAAATTCCTCCGGGACGAGCTGGAGGTCAAAATTACGGGTCTCTGGGGCCTCGAGGATAAGGACTTTTTCATCCTCCCGGCCATAATCTGGACCAAAGACGATATCGCCTTAGAAGGCTCCGCCGGCTTCTTGGGCGGAAACTCCCAAGGCGAACTGGGCCAGTACCGCAAAAACAGCTTCGTCAAACTGAAACTAAGCTACCGCTTTTAAAACCCTCAGAGGGGCAATAAAAGGGCGCCGCTTTTTTTATCCCTCCGGCTGGAAAGAGGAGGGGCATAACGTAAAAGCGCGCCGGATTTCCAGGACTCCATCTCGGCGGCGGGGCCGGTAACGAGAACAGCCCCTTGGGGAGAACAGCCGTATCGCCCATATCTGCCCGAAACCGGAAAGGCATCGGAGATGATTCGTACCGGAAGTCCCAATCCCCCGGAGCCGGCCTCTCCCGAATGGGCAAGCAAAAAGCTGAGAACCGCCCGCTCTTTGGGAATACCCGCCGCGGCGGAAAGGTTCAGCAGAGCTGGGGGGGCATCCTGGGTGTCAAAAGCGAAATGACACCACTTCGCTCTAAAACCGCCGGGGAAAGGACAGGCCTTGGAATGCGGGCAGGGCATTAGGGGCGTGTACCCCTGGTCCAGCAGAGCGGCTCGCAAAGCCGCAATTCCTTCGCCAGACCGAGGAATACCCGGTTCAACAATAAGGATAACGCCCTTCTCGGTCAGAAGGGATGCGAGAAGCCGGGCGTATTTACCCGCGGAAGCCGCCAGCAGTTCCGGTTTGCGGTGCGGCAGGCCCCAAAACACTTCGTTAAATACCTGGGACGCCGAGATCAGAGCGGCTTTCGGTGCTTTCGTCCTGGTCTCTAGGGACCCTCGAATCAATTGTATATGCCACTTGGCATTGGAGGCGATCAGGGCGGAAAACAGAGTTTTCCCAGCTTCCAAAACCGGATAAGTATGATCGAGACAGCGGAATTCAAGGGCTAATTCCCGCAAATCGGGTCGGGAAATCCAAAGGGCTATCGGGAAGGTCAGGGGACCGCAACCAAGATCAGAGATCACATCCCCGGATCGAAGCGAAAGGTCCAGCCCCGGAAGCAGACGGCACAGGCGGTATACATTCCATGGAAGAAAATACCGAAGATAGGCCGATAAATGCCCGGGCTTGCCGAGATAGGACTCGCTTCGGGCTTCCCGGTTGCCGGTAAGAAGCCCGGAAAGTTCAGCAATGTCCCGAGGCAGTCCCGCCCGAAACCGCCGGGGCAAAGGAAACACCCGGTCGATTATACCGAGAAGATTTTCTAAGGCTTGGCAAACTGCGGAATCCAGGGAGGCGAACACCTTTATCTCCTTAAAGAAGTCATATTTTTTCTTTCCGGGAGGGACGGATTTCGATTTCCACGGGAATCTGGGAAAAACCTAAATCTTTTCGCATTTTATTTCTGATATATCCTAAGTAGGCCTCTGATACGGCTTTGGGCCGGGAGGCAAACAAGATAAACTTTACGGGGTTGTCTGAAGTTTGGAGGCCGTACTTTATCTTGAACCGGGTGTGGGGTCCTGCCGGCGGAGGGTACTCTTGGAGCCATTTTTCGATGGCTTGATTGAGCCGGGAGGTATCGATACGCCGGGTGAGCTGGGCGTAAAGTCTGATGGCGGTATTCAGTAGGGCCTCTGTGCCGGCGCCGGTTTTCGCGCTTATCGGAATGATCGGGGCGTATTCCATTTTGCCGAACAGAAAGCGAATCCGGTCTGCCGCGGCTTGGAATGGGTTCGGCTTTTGGGGCAGGGTATCCCACTTATTCAGAACCAAAACGATACCTCGGCCCTTATCGTGGGCGAGGGCGGCGATTTTTTTGTCCTGATCTGACAGGCCTTCTTCGGCGTCGATCAGGAGAAACACAATATCGGCTTCATCCATTGACTTGATCGCCCGATTTACCGAATAATACTCGATATTTTCATTGATTTTACTTTTCCGCCGGATTCCAGCGGTATCGAGGATTTTAAAATCCCGATTTTTGTAAGAAAATTCTCCTTCAACCACGTCTCGGGTGGTTCCGGGGATGGGGCTGACAATCGATGCCGAGGACGATGTAAGCCGGTTGGACAAGGTTGATTTGCCGGTATTGGGCTTTCCCAGAAGGGCGATTCGGATCCGCCCGGGCGCTGAATTTCTTTCGACTTTTGAAAAGTCCAGTTTGGCGATAATCGCTTCTTCTAATTCTCCGATTCGGTCTCCATGTTCTGCGGAAATCAGGTACACCTGTTCAAAGCCCCAAGCAAGCAAGTTCCAAGCCTCTTCTGCCCGGCGGCCGCCTTCGGTTTTGTTTACTACTGCAAGGGTGCGGTCCCGAAAGGGCCGCAGGGTATGCATACATTCCTCGTCTTCCGGAGTCATTTCTCCGGCTTCGAAGAGCAGAAGGATGAGGTGGGCTTGGGCTAGGGTTTCCAGGGTCCGGGCTATTACTGCTTCGTTTAGGCCTTTTTTTTCCTGCTTAAAGCCTCCGGTATCGATAAGCCGGATTGGTCTGCCCTGAATTAAAACGTCCAGGGCTATTGGGTCTCGGGTGACTCCTGGGGTTGGGTCGGTAATGGCTCGTCGTTTATGGGCGAGGCGGTTAAAGAGGGTTGATTTTCCCACATTGGGGCGGCCGGCTAGGGCGACTATAGGCAGGTTTCGGTAAGAATCAAGCATTTTTTTCCTGTTTTCCTTCGGGGAGATGAGCGGCGGTCCAGGCCTGGGCGAGGCGGGCGACGTCTTTGTAGGAGCGGCATTGGAGGGCTTCTTGGGTTAGGCTTCGGCAGGTGGTGATGTCGGCTTCTCGGATAACTCGTTTTACTTGGGGGATGGATCGGGCGGTCATGCTGAATTCGTCTACTCCTAGGCCTAGGAGGAGGGGTGTTGCGGCGGAATCTCCGGCTAGTTCTCCGCACAATGTGGCGGAAAGGCCCTTACTGTGGGCGGTATCGATGATTTGTTTGAGGAGCCGGAGCACTGCGGGGTGGAAGGGTTGGGCTAGGTAGCCGACTTTTTCGTTTCCCCGATCTACGGCTAAGGTGTATTGGATTAGGTCGTTGGTTCCGATGGAGAAGAAGTCGGATTTCTCTGCTAGAATATCTGCGGTTAGTCCGGCCGAGGGAATTTCGATCATGGTTCCGATGGGAAGGTGTTCGGTGAAGGTCTGACCTTTCCGGCGGCATTCGGTTTTTGCTTCTTCTAAGAGGGCCCCGACGTGTTCTAATTCTTCTATTCCGGAGATCATGGGGAACATGATGCGGAGGTTGCCCTGGGCCCCGGCCCGGAGGAGGGCCCGGAGCTGTTTTTTGAACAGATCCGGGTGGGAAAGGGAAAAGCGGATGGCCCGCCAGCCGAGGAGGGGGTTCTTTTCATTTTTTTCCATTAACTCCGGGAGGAGTTTATCTCCTCCGATGTCTAAGGTGCGGATGGTTACCGGCAGATTTCCCATATTTTGGAGGACTTGGGTGTAGGCCTGGTACTGTTCTTCTTCGCCGGTGAACTGCCCGGAAGCGAGGAAAAGGAATTCCGAGCGGTACAGGCCGATGCCTTCTGCGCCGTATTGGGCGAGCTGGGCGGCTTCTTCGGGGATTTCGATGTTGGCCTTGAGGGCGACCCGGTAGCCGTCTTTGGTTTCGGCCGGAAGTTCCCGGAGGGACTTTAATTGGGTGTAATGCCGGTGATAATGTTCTTGGGCCCTTTGGTATTGGGCGAGGATGGCCGGGTCCGGGTCTAGGATTACTTCCCCGGAGTCTCCGTTGAGGGCCAGAAGGTCCCCGTTTTTGAGGTCCCGGGTATTTTGGGAAAGCCCGGCTACGGTGGGGATTGCGAAGGCCCGCACGAGAATTGCCGTGTGGGAGGTGCGGCTTCCTTCTTCCAGGGCGATGCCTTTAATCCGGGCCCTATGCATGGTCAATACGTCGGAGGGCAAGAGGTCCGGGCACACGAGAATGACGTCACTATCGAAGTTTTTGAGGGGGAAACGTTTGACTTTGAGGAGTTTATAGAGGAGCCGGTTGCATACGTCGTCAATATCGGCGGCTCGTTCTTGGAGAAAGGCGTTACCCGAGGCCCTGAGCCGGTCCTTCATGCCGATAGAAACCTCTTGGATAATCCATTCTATGTTTTGCAGATTTTCTTCTAAATTTGTTTTGATCTCCTCTTGAAAATCCGGGTCTTCGAGCATCATCCGGTGGGCCCTAAGAATATCTAACTGTTCTTTTTGGGACTGTTCCGGGGCGAGCTGTTCCTGGAGGACCTGGATTTCTTCGACTGCTTCGGCTTGGGCGTGGAGAAATCGTTTCCATTCGGCCTCGAGCAGATCCTTGGGTATGGCGTAATGGAGAATTTCGTTCATTGCGTTTTCCATGTACCGAAACGCTTTTCCAACAATGACCCCGGGGGACACGGGAATACCGATAATCTTTTTCATTGCCCTCGAGTGTATCCTAATTTGCGGGTTATAACAAGGCTGTCCCGGGGATTCCGCCTTTTTCGGCCTGTTTAAAAGAAGGGCCGGCCGATTATCCCGGCCGAGACGCATCCCTTTAAGAAGCTCCGAAGCGGCTTTTTATCCTATAACCAGGGAAAAATTTTTTTCCCACGGCTGAAAAGTTTTTTCCCACGGCTGAAAAGATTTTACCCGCATGGGAGAAGTTTTCTCACAAGGCTGAGAAGAAATTTCACAAGGCTGAAAAGACTTTATCCACATGGGAGAAGTTTTCTCGCAAGGCTGAGAAGACTTTATCCACATGGGAAAAGTTTTCTCCCAAGGCTGAGAAGATTTTACACAAGGCTGAGAAAAAGTTTCAGGCATGGGAGAAATTTTTACCCAAGGCTGAGAAGAAATTTCCCTCGGGGGAAAAGGTTTTACACCCCGGGGGAAGAAAGTTTTGGCCTGGGATTTTGATGCCTTACCGGGCTTTATGCTTGGGAAAGCTCTGGTTGAGGTTTATTTCTTAGGCTTTGGCTTTAGTTTTTTGTCCGGTTTGGCGGATTTTCGGGTCCTTATTATTTTAGAGGGCCTAGACTGCGATGCCGAAGTTTCGGCACAAGGCGGCTAAGCCTCCTTTGAAGCCGTTGCCGATGGCGTTGAATTTCCATTCGGGGCCGTTTCGGTAAAGTTCCGCGACAATTACGGCGGTTTCTACCGAAAAATCTTCTCCCAAGTCGTATCGCATAAGTTCCGCGCCGGTAATTTCGTTTACCACCCGGATAAAGGCGTTACTCACTTGGCCGAAATTTTGTTTCCGGGCCTCGGCTTCGTGAATAGTCACGGTGAAATCGATTTTTTCGTATTCTCCGGGAATCTTGGCCAGATCGATTTTTATCTGTTCGTCGTCCCCTTCTCCTGCGCCGGTGCGGTTATCGCCTAAATGGGCCGCGCCGCCGCTTCCATGGACCAGATTATTATAAAATACGAAGTCGCTTTCGCGTATTACCTTCCCGGAGCCCGTTAAAAGGAAGGCCCCGGCGTCTAAATCGAAGGCTTCGCCGCCGTCGTACTTGTTTACATCCCAGCCGAGGCCGATTACCAGTTTGGATAACCCGGGATTCCCCTTGGTGAGGTCCACTTTCTCGCCTTTTTGCAAATTAAAAGCCATGGTTTACTCCTTCTGAAAGCCCTAGTATACCCCGGGGGAAAAAGAAAGGCAAGGCCCCGGCCTTTCCCGGGCCGGACTAGACGCAAGCCCCGATTCCAGCCTATGCTCTCCCAAGAAAAAAGGAAAAAAAAAGATGCGGATACTACAGGCCTCCGAATTTGACGAATATTGGCGGAGGCAAACCGAAAAACCCCAGGATCCGGCGGTTCGGGCCCAGGTAGAGGAAATTCTTGCCGGGGTTCGGGCCGAAGGCGACGAGGGAGTGAAAAAATTTGCCCGGCATTTCGATAAAAGTTCCCCGGAAAGCCTTGAAGTCCCCCGGGAAAAAATAGATCAGGCCTACGCCCGGCTGAGGGGCCAGGAGCCGGAGTTAGCCGGCGCCCTGGCCTTGGCGGCGAAACGAATCCGGGCCTTCGCGGACCGGCAGAAAGAACAGTTCGAAAATTTCACCTATGAAATTGCCCCGGGGGTTCTTGCGGAACAGCGGGTGGTCCCGGTAAGCCGGGCCGGGGTTTACGTTCCCGGGGGCCGGTTTCCCCTCATTTCTTCGGCCCTGATGGGGGTTATTCCGGCCTTGGCCGGGGGGGTTCCGGAGGTGATGCTGGCTTCGCCGCCCCTGGAAGACGGCTTCCCGGACTGGCGGATTCTCGGGGCCGGGGCCTTGGCCGGGGTTCATCGGGTCTTTGCTGTCGGCGGGGCCCAGGCTATCGGGGCTTTAGCCTTCGGTACTGAATCCATCCCCCGGGCTGATGTCATCGTAGGGCCCGGTAATAAATACGTAGCCCTCGCGAAGCAACTGCTTTTCGGCGCGGTGGGTCTGGATTTCGTGGCGGGCCCCACGGATGTGCTGGTAATCAGCGATGGAAAGCCCGATTGGGTCGCCGCGGACCTCCTCGCCCAGGCCGAACACGACCCGGAAGCAAAACCCCGGGCCCTTCTTTCATCCCCGGCCCTAGCCGAAGCGGTTCTAAGGCATCTGGAAGAAGGCCTAGCCGGTCCGGCCGGGGGCGAAACGGCCCGGGCCTCCCTCGCCGGGGAGGGGCTTCTTATCGTATCCCCTAATATGGAAGAAAGCATCCGCATCGCCGACATCCTAGCCCCGGAACATCTGGAATTACACGTGGCGGATCCCGAGCCCTGGGTTTCCCGGTTTCGGAATTACGGGTCCCTGTTTATCGGTTCCCTGGCCGGGGAAGTGCTAGGGGATTACTCGGCCGGGCTGAACCACACTCTGCCGACTTCCGGGACCGCCCGGTTCAGCGGAGGCCTGTCGGTTCGGCATTTCCTGAAGACCCTCACGGCCCTGCGATGCTCCCCGGGAACCGGCTTCACCGAAAGCGTCCGGGCCGCGGAACACATAGCCCTCGCGGAGGGCCTCCCAGCCCACCGGAAAAGCGCCGGGCTCCGGGCCCCGGGAGGGGTTTGACAAAATCCCCGGAATACGGTACACTAAAAAATTAAGGATAAGGGATGACAGAAAAAAATAGAATCGAACAATACCTCGAAGGATATACCTATCGGAAGCTCGAAGATAATTTGTGGCTCCTGGATGATGAAAACCACGGCCTGCCCCAGGTGGCCATCATGTACGCGGCCCCGGTGGTTATATGCCGAACCTGGGTCATGGCCGCGCCGAAAGAACAACGCCTAGAACTATTCACCAAACTGCTGGAACTAAACGCCCGGGATGTGGTGCATGGCGCGTACGCCCTGGAAGAGGACCAAATTATTCTGATCGATACTTTGGTATACGATACAATGGATTATGAAGAACTCATGGCGACCCTGGATGCCTTCGGTCTCGCCGTAACTCAGCATTATCCGGTCTTAGCATCCTACAGATAAAAAAACGGAGGACACACCCATGGGGATCTTTTCAAAACTCAAAACCCTAATCTCGTCAAATATAAACGATGCCATCAGTAAAGCCGAAAAACCGGAAAAAATGCTCAACCAACTGATCATCGATATGAATGAACAGCTCATCGAATCCAAAAAAGCCGTGGCCCTCGCCATCGCAGACGAAAAAAAATTGGAACGAGCCGCCGCCGAACAACAAACCCAATCCCAAGAATGGGAACGAAGGGCCATGCTCGCCGTCCAAGCCGGTAAAGACGACCTCGCCAAAGAAGCCCTCCTCCGGAAACAAGAATACGTCTCCGCCTACACGGAATATAAAAAACAATGGGACACCCAAAAAGCCGCAGTAGAGAAACTCAAAATGTCCCTCCGGGACCTCCAAAGCAAAATCGAAGAAGCCCAACGGAAAAAAAATCTCCTCATCGCCCGGGCCAAACGAGCCGAAGCCCAACAAAAAATCCAAAATACCATGGCCAGCGTCGCCGGCAACCGAAGCGCCTTCGACACCTTCGACCGCATGGCCGCCAAAGTCGATCAAATGGAAGCCCAAGCGGAAGCCGCTCAAGAACTCGAAGATCTGTCCGCGGACTCCAATCTTGAAAAAAAGTTCGCGGAATTAGAAAAATCCGACGCCTCCGCAGATTCCCTGCTCCTCGAACTAAAAGAAAAGATGAAAGCCCTGCCGGATAAAACCTTGTAAAAAAAGGGAAAAGGGGAACCATGAAAAATATAGCCCGGCTGATTCTAGTCCTCAGTATATGTTTCATCGCGGTGTTCGGGGCCTCCCTGATCATCGCGCTCCTCCAGCTCCGAATCGACGCCATGCGGACCAGCCCAGTCCTGCCAAACATCCGCCTCCAAGATATCGATGCCGGAGCCCAAAGCGTCCTGCCCCTTACGCTCTATTTCGCCCTGCTCTTGGGAATAAGCTATACCGCCCGAAAAAATATCCCCGTGCCGGCCTCTATCGCCTGCCTCGTGAGTCTCGGTATGCTTTTCGCCATCCTTATCACCCTGGGAACCAAGACCCTCGAAAGCATCCCCAAACCCAGCTCCCCAAGTACCGCCGGAGTCAAACTCGGAAAACCCGGACTTATCATCTCCCAGCCCGACGGCGACGGCGCCCTGGTATACCTCCAAGACCCCGGCAACCCCCAAAGCCCCCGGGTTTTAGCCCTTCCCAACGCGCCCCTAACCTATCAAAGCCCCGGAAGCAATTCTTCTCCAGAAGAGCCGCATCATCAGATTTCAGGATTTTACCGCGACCTGGCGCAAAGTAATATGTTTTTTCTGCTTAACGAGGTATTTCAGGATTTCACTTTCGCGGCGGAACAGTTTCGAAGCCGGTTTAAAGAAAATATCCTGCTTTTTGTTCTGTATGCCTTTGGTCTTGTGTTTTTGCTAAGTTCTCTGCGGTTTATTATGGATCTAAGCGGCTGGCCCCTGGCAAATCTTTTTTTAGGCATTTTAGCCTTTCGAGGAGTCTTGGGACTGGAACGGTTTCTCGATGCGGAATCTACCCTGGCCTTTATAAGCTCATTTATCGGGGACCGCTTCCCCAGCCGGCAGATAAGCTCTTTCGTGTTTTGCACTTTGGGAATTATCTGCATTCTCTTTACCGCGTTGACTCACCTTAAAAAAAGCCGGAGGGACCCTTTTGATGAAGATTTCTAAAGCGATGTTCCTGTCCCCGACCGGGCTTTTTATTCTTTATATGGTCCTGTCTTGTCTTGTGATTATGGGCTTCCGGTTTATTCTGCCGATTACCCCGCCTCTTGAGCTGTATACTCGTTCCTGGCGGGCGGTCCAGGGAGTGTTGGCCTATATCGAGTTGTTTCCCGCGCTGGTCATGGCCGGGCTGGTCATTCCTTTCGGGCTTACGAAGCGGCAGGATTCTTTTGGCAGTTTTTCCCCGGAATTCCTGAAGCGCATTAAGCCGTCTATTTTTCTCGCTATTATTGGAGTTGGGGCTTATGGGCTTTTGTTCTGTCTTGCCTATCCTTTGGCGAAGGATTATGAAACTTACCTGTACGCTCAAGGGTATCTTTTTAAATCTTCTAAAGAAAAAGCTCTGATCAGCGCGGAAAAAAAAGAGTGGCCCGAGGTGGCGGAATTTCTCGCGGTCTGCGAGCAGATATGGCCCAACAGTCCCGAAATCGAAGAACTCCGGACTGATACTATCATGGGCATGGAAGAATGGCGGATCGCCCAGGCCAACACCCACAAGGACGCATGGGTCGAAGAGAATGAATTTGAGAATATTATCCTCGCTTACACCGATACTTTAGGCAGACCGAATCCAGTAAACGCCGCAGAAGCTCTAGCGATGGCGGACCAGGCCTTTCAGTCTGAACGGTATTATGACGCCCATTGGCTTGCGAATCTGGGAATCCGCCTGGCCCGGCAGGGCAGTCCGGAGCGGCTTCAGGGGACTCAACTGGCCCGGAGGGCTTGGAATCGGGTGGGAGCCCTGGAACCTACCGCCAAAGAGACCGCGATTTACTCTCTTTACCGGAAAAAACGGGAAGGTTATGAAGCTCTCGCTTCGGAAGATTGGGTGAAAGCCTATTATATTTTCAAAGAACTTTCCGTAGAAACCCCCGGAGACCCGGATGTGAGCCGTTTTTTGGAAATGAGCGAACAAGGCCTCGAGGATGTAGCTTTTTTTATTGACGAGATGGAAACGATCCTTGGGGAAATTCACACCGAAGCTCTCTTTTCCTTTCCCCTCAGGTCCTCCGCCCCGCCGAAAACCGGCCGAACGGTTCTGCGGATCGGTTCTTTATTCGCTTCGAAGAAGCATTCGTACGGCGCATCCATCGATCTGATGAGCTTTGACGAAGACGGCAGACTGCTTTACCGAGTCGAAACGCCCTACGCGAAGATCCTTCCGGTAACGACGGCCTCGGGTTCCAAGGTTTTGCTGTTACTGCGTTCCCTGGATCGGGAGGATCGGCAGAAAGTCTTCGATCCGATTTGCAGCGGTCCGGATCAGACGGTTTCCAAGGACGCCCGGCTCATACTGGACCTATCTTACGATGATTTTCTGCTCTTATCCCGGCTCCGGCAGGGACTGAATCCCCTTTTTGTCGGCGAGTTGATGGCCATAGCCCAAAGGATAGGTTCGTATGGTTATATACCCCAGCTTTTTCAGGCGGAAATTCTCTACCGCATCTCGGAAGTCGCGGTTTTTCTGCCCCTAACGATTCTCATGATCGTAGCCGGCTGGCGATTCCGGGCTTCCAAGCCGTCTTGGGTCGTGGGAATCCCCATGCTGGCGGTTTTACCCATGGTATTTAACGGCATTGTTTTCTTCTGCCGAAGCCTGATTCACACGTTCAGTATATGGACCGTCATCGCCTTTGGATTTCCCCTTGCTATTGTATGTTTTACCCTGGGGATGATAGTGTTATACATTTTTTCGCTAATAGTATTGTCTGCTCAACACGGATAGCCCTTCAGTTTATAGAAAAAAAACGCTTGTATTCTTTTTTTCTCTGTGATATAATGAAAGTTCGAAAAATCAAAAAATAAGGAAAATATATGGGCGATACCTTTAATCTGAATGTGCTTACCTTCAAAAAGGATTCGTATATTATTGTAGAAGGTAAAGAAGATAATCGTTTTTTTATTGTGAAAAGCGGCAAGATTCTGTTGTCCAGAGAAAACGAGGTGGTCACTGAACGGGACGGAATGCTTCTTCAGGCGGGAGATTTTTTCGGCGTAGTGGCGGCTTTATCCCGGCACACTCATATTGAAACCGCTCGATGCGTGACGGATGCCAGCGTTATTGCGGTCCCGGAAAAGGAGATTGGCAGTTTCATCCATCACAATACCGAAGTGGCCATGAACATCGTCACCAACTTCGCCGAAAGGATGCGGTATCTGAACAAGGCTTTCACCAAACGGGCTATCAACGACGCGACCGAATCGGAAGAAGCCGAGCATTTGTTCGATATTGGGCAATATTACGATAAAACCGGCAATTTAAGCCATGCCTTCTACGCATATCGCCAATATCTGAAACTTTGCCCCAAAGGCGCCCGGGTCCCGGAAGCAAAAGAACGATTCGAAGCGGTCAAACAGTACGCCAAAGCCATCCCCTTTACCACCGACGGCAACAAACGAATCTACGCGGCCGAAACCGTCCTCTACGCCCAGGGAGAACCAGCCAGTGAAATGTTCGTTATCCAAAGCGGTTCGATTAAAATATCTAAAATCGTCAACAATAACGAAGTACTGCTGGCGGTTCTGAAAGCCGGGGATATAATCGGAGAAATGGCGATTCTTGGGTCCAAGCCCCGATCCGTAACCGCCGTTACCGCAGAACCGACCTGCCTCATCAGCATCAGCAAGGAAAATTTTGCCAATATTGTGGACACCAGCCCCCAAATTGTCGGGCATCTGGTGGAATCTCTGGCGGAACGCATTTGGTTCATTTACCGTCAGCTCGCAAACACCAATCTAACCGACCCTATAGCCCGGATGTACGACGTACTGCTCATTCAGCTTGAAAAAGAAAAAATACCCCTCGAAGCGGCTTACGCCTACAATTTCGATTTTGGACTGAAAGAACTAATCTCCATGACCGGCATCCCGGAAGAAAAAATGGAACGAACCGTCAACAAATTCACCGCAAACCCAAACATAAAAATCATCAATGATAAAGTATACATCGAACAGATCGCCACCCTCACAAAAGACGCCAATTACTACAAAAGCGTGGATGGACGAAAAAAAGCCTTTAGGGAAGCTCAAGAAACCATACCCCTAGAGATTCCCAAGATTCCCAAATTCGGGGATGAAGACTAGCCTACTCTACGAGGCGGAGTCTAGGCGTTCTGTCAGGATTTCGGTGTGATCCTTGAAAATCGCTACCGTATGCTCCCAATGGGCGGATAATTTATGGTCCGCGGTAACCACCGTCCAGCCGTCGTCTTTAATTGTTACATCTCCGGTTCCAAGATTTATCATCGGTTCAATGGCTATAACAAAACCGCTCTGCATCCGCGGATTAGGCCCTTTGGGGTTGTTGGATACCGCGGGTTCTTCATGCACCTCAAAGCCGACGCCATGCCCGCAAAATTGATGGACCACCCCATAGCCATGGGCAATCGCATGGCTATGCACAGATCGGGCAATTTGTAGCAACCGGTCCCCGGCTTTTGCCGCGAGAATTCCCCGATACAGGCATTCCTGGGTAATTCTATTGAGATTATGTGCGGCTTCGGTAACTTTTCCAGCTTCCACAGTTACCGCCTGATCGCTGATAAATCCCCCCAGATCAATGCCGCAGTCCAGAGACACCAAGTCCCCCTCAAGGATTTTCCGTTTAGAGGGAATCCCATGAATCACTTCGTCGTTTATAGAAATACAAATTGCCGCAGGAAACGGATTGGCCTCAGGTCCGTACCCCAAAAACGCCGGTTTTCCCCCGGCTTTTTGGATCCACCTGCGAGTCCATCGGTCTAATTCCAAGGTTTCCACTCCCGGAACCACTAAGGGAAGGAGTTCCTGAAACATCGAACTTAACATACGGCAGGAAGTCCGGATGCCGTTAATCTGCTTTTCATTCTTTAGACGTATCATTTTTTTCCTTAAAATATACCATAATTTCACACCCCGAGTTTGCGTCTGAGCCGGGCCGTATTGGAAAGCCGGGGGTCCCGGTTGAGGGCTTCATGGAATACCCTTTGGGCGGGAGCGATCCGGCCCAGTCGGGCTAAAGTTTCCGCCATAGCCCGAAGCCATCGGGCTTCGTCCTTCGGGGGAAAGCCTAAACCCAAAAGCCGGTCCATACAGGCCAGATACGTCTCCGGATCCACCGAAGCCTTAAGCCTAAGCCGAACCAATTCCTTTAAAGACCCCTCCAGGTCCACAAAAAAATGCTTGAAATAAGGCTTCCGCCGTTCGGCCTGCACAAGACTAACCATAAGTATAAAGGCCTCGTAATAACATCGGCGTTCCTCCAAAGCTTCGGCTAGTAAAAACGCGCAATCCATCCAATCTTCCCGATCCATATACCGGTCCATCGCAAAATGCACTCCTCCCTGGGACCGCCACACTGCAATAGCCTCTTCTGCGGCAAAATGCAGTAACTCGAAAAAAATCAGCTTCGCCTGACTTTTCGGGTCCTCCGTCTGCTCCCGAAGAAACCGGGGGTAATCAAAGCCGGCACGTTTGAAAAACACCCGATCATAGGCAAACCGCCGCTCCGGATCCGAAAGAACCTCGTAAGCGGCCAGCAATTTCCGCATTTCTTCGGCCCCGCCGGTTCCGGCAAGATCCGGGTGAAGCCGCTTCGCCTGGGACCGAAAGGCCCGCTTTATGTCCTGCAAAGAGGCCTGACCGTTAACTCCAAGCAGAGCGTAATAATCTTCCATTTTTTTCTATTTTTTTTAGTTGTCAGGCTCCGATGCGTTTCCCCAAGGCTTCCGCATGGGGCGGATTGAGGATAATATCGCTCCAGTTGATGAGCATTCCTTCTTTTTCCATGGCCCGCATAAGGTTTGACAGAGCTTTGCCGTTGAAGGGACCGGTTTTCCGGAGGAAGGCCGCGCCCCGTTTGCCGCCGACGCCGGTCCCAGCGGATAGAATTTTCGGCAGAGCAGTAGGCATTTTCCCGCCGAAAAGCGAAATCTGCTCCGCGGCTACCGCGATGTATTCATAGGAGGGAAGCCGGAAGCCGTCCTCGGTCCAGGCGTCCAAAATATCCACCTGATGCCCCATTGAAGCCATGCCTTTTTGCAGAGCCGTTACGTAATCCGGAGGAGGTTTCCGTTGAGCCGGCGCGCTGATTATCACAATTCTCATTTTTTTCCTTTTTGTTTTTTCTCGTTTTTAGAAAAAAAGCTGGAAAAAAATCGGTCCTTTCTTTTTCTCCAGCTTTTAGAAAAAAGATTAAAGTAATCTGAACATAAGGTCGATATTAGGTTCTTTGACCAGCATTACCGAACATTTGGCGTTGATCATAACTTCCCGGTGGACATGGGAAATGATGTCCCGGGCGCTTCGGTGTTTTTCCCAGCCTCCTAACAGGATGAGGTCCGCCTTTTTGTCTTCCGCGAGGGTGAGGATTTCGGTGTATACCGCGCCCCGGCGGATTTCGGCTTCCAATTTTACCCCCTTACTTCGGGCTAATTCTTCGACAAAGGAGAGATACCGCCGGCCGTTTGCTTCGAGGCTTTGCTCATATTCCTGACTTTCTTCTTGGATGAAGATTTTGCTCAAGGTGAGTTGGCGGATCGTGGCGGTATCCACGACGTAGAGCGCGGTAAGGCGGCATCGGTAGGTTTTCGCCAGCACTATCGCGTATTTGGCCGCCAAAATTGAGGCGTCCGAACCGGTAATGGCAATCAAAATATTAGAAAACAAGGGTTTTAAGTTCATTCCTTTCCGGCCTTTTTCTTGAGAAGTTTGCTGGTAAAAAAGGCGTCCCGATCCCGCTCTTCCAGAGCCGCTTCGATATACGTCCTCGTTTCCCGGGCTGTGGGGATGACCATTTTTTCGAGGGCGTTTACCCGCCGCTGAGTCTTGCGGACCTCCCTCGCCAAACGCCACGTGATGGTCTTTACCGCCGCCAGCTCGGTTATTACTTTCAGCAGTTTAAAAAATTCTAATACGGTTTCATCGCATTCGGCAAATGAATTTGCCGGGGAATATTTTAATTCCATGGCTGGAATCTTAATTTCCAGTCCCGGAAGAGACATTCCCGCGGCGGTAACCCGTTTTTCCTTGAGATCAAAGTCATAGCGGATGTTTTGAGAAAGCCGATCCGCCCGTTCCCGGCCCACTACGATGAGCATCCGCTTCAAGGCCGGGTAAGCCGCGTTAATCTGGGCGTCCAAGTCCCGTTCCAGCAGTTTCACCCGTTCAACCTGATGCATCAATTCCATCACCAAAATTTCCCGTTTCTGCTCCAGCAGATCGTAGCCTTCTTCCGCGGTGGCGAGCCGTTCTTTTACCCGCAGGAGGTTGCTCTTCGTCGGGGCGATAAATTCTCGGGGCATAAGTCCTCCTATACCGGCTGGAGCTGTTGGGCTGGACCAGGCTGTTGCAGGAGGGGGTCAAAATATTTTTCGAGCAGTTCATCCTTGATCCGCAAAAGTTCTTCCCGGGGCAGTTCGGTAAGAATTTGCCAGCCTATGTCCAAGGTCCGTTCGATGGACCGGTCTTCGGTTTCGCCCTGCGCGAGGAAATCTTGTTCAAACCGTTCCCCGAACTTGAGGTACCGTTTATCCGACGGCGCCAGTTCCTCTTCCCCGATAATCGATGCCAAATTCCGGATCTGCTTGACCTTAGAATAGGCGGCGAAAAGCTGGCTGGCTATGTCTTTGTGGTCCTCCCGGGTCATGCCGGAACCGATGCCGTCTTTCATAAGCCGGGAAAGGCTGGGAAGACCCGCTACCGGCGGATACACTCCCCGCTGGGCAAGTTCCCGGTCAAGCACAATCTGCCCTTCGGTAATGTACCCGGAAAGGTCCGGAATCGGATGACTTATATCGTCATTCGGCATCGTGAGAATCGGAATCTGGGTAATCGAACCGGTGGACCCGGTAATCTTCCCCGCCCGCTCGTACAAGGATGCCAAATCCGAATACAAGTACCCCGGATACCCCTTCCGGCTTGGGACTTCCCCCCGGATAGACGAAACCTCCCGCAGAGCTTCGCAGTAGTTGGTCATATCGGTCATTACCACGAGGACGTGCATATTTTTCTCGTAGGCCAGATACTCCGCCGCGGTAAGCGCGCACTTCGGGGCCACAAGGCGTTCCAAAGACGGGGCGTCCGCCAAAGAAAGAAAGACCACCACGTTGGCAAGGACGCCGCTTCGTTCAAAATCATCCAAAAAGAAGCGGGCCATATCGTATTTGATGCCCATCGCGCAGAAAATCGTCACAAAAGACTCGTTTCCGCTTCGGATTTTCGCCTGCCGGACAATTTGCGCGGCAAGCCGGTTGTGAGAAAGGCCGTTTCCCGAAAAAATCGGCAGTTTCTGCCCCCGAATCAGAGTGTTCATCCCGTCAATCGCGGAAACTCCGGTCTGAATGAAGTCCCGGGGGTAAGTTCGGGCGTAAGGATTGATGGGAAGCCCGTTCACATCAAGGCAGGCGGACGAAAAAATGTTGCCGTAGCCGTCGATAGGTTCGCCTAAGCCGTTAAAAACTCGGCCCAACAGCCCGGGTCCTACCCGAAGTTCCATAGGTTTTTCGAGAAATTCCACTCGGCCGTCATCCCCGGAAAGGCCGGTGGTATTTCCGAAGATCTGCACCGCGGTCCAGTCTTCGCTCATATCGACCACTCGGCCGAGTCTGCGTCTTTCGGCGCGGTCGTACACGGCGACTACCTCGTTAAAGCCGACCTTCCGGCTTCGGGCGGTAATTACGACGGGTCCCTCAACCCGGGTAAGTCCTCGGTACTCAATGCCCCTCATATCGCCTCCTTTAAACGATAACTTCGTTCCACTTCTTCCAGGGCGTTCCGCAAATCTTCATGAAACGTCTCCAAATTTCCGAGTTCGTCGTTTTTCACCACACTTTTGAGTCGGGCAAGCCGTTCCCGGACCGGCAGGGCTGTAATCTTGATAAGCGGCGCGCCCAGCTTGATGCACAGGGACGCCCGGGTGTGAAAGTCCATAATCAGCTCCAGAAGCCGGACCTGTTTTGCGGGAACGCAGAACATATCCACATCGTCAAAAGAATTCTGCTGTAAAAATCCGTCTTTGATGATGTCCGCGGTGATGAGAATGAGCCGCTGGTCGTCGGGAAGGGCATCGGGTCCGATGAGCCGGACAATTTCCGCCAGCCGTTGTTCCCGTTTAAGCAGGTCCAGAGCTTCCTGCCGAATTTTAGCCCATTGGGGGCTGACCTTTTCCCACCAGGGCTTGACTTCGTCGGCGTATTCGGAATAGCTGTCGATCCAGCTTATTGCAGGATAATGCCGGGCGTTGGCAAGGTCCCGATCTAGGGCCCAAAAACAGCGGATAAACCGCTTGGTGTGCTGGGTTACGGGTTCGGAAAAGTCGCCCCCCGGCGGAGAAACCGCGCCGATAATCGAAACAGACCCTTCGCCGCCGGAAAAGGTTCTGACTCGGCCGGCCCGTTCGTAGAATTCCGCGAGTCTCGTGGGCAGATACGCGGGAAACCCTTCTTCCGCGGGCATTTCTTCCATTCGGCCCGATAATTCCCGCAAGGCTTCAGCCCAACGGCTGGTGGAATCCGCCATAATCGCGACGTGATAACCCATATCCCGGTAAAATTCCGCCAAAGTTACGCCCGTATAAATCGAAACTTCCCTCGCGGCTACCGGCATATTCGAGGTATTGGCGATAAGAACCGTCCGTTCCATCAGGGACCTGCCCGTCCGGGGGTCAATGAGGTGGGGAAATTCGGTCAAAACGTCGGTCATTTCGTTGCCCCGTTCGCCGCATCCGATGTAAATGATGACATTCGCGTCGCACCATTTGGCTATAGCGTGTTGAGTCATGGTTTTTCCGGTGCCGAAACCCCCGGGAATTGCCGATGTCCCGCCTTTGGAGAGGGGGAAAAACACGTCGATGACCCGCTCGCCGGTTACGAGGGGCTGATCCGGAGAAAGGCGTTCCGCGTTGGGCCTGGGGACCCGCACGGGCCACCACTGGGCGATAGGGATTTCCTCGGCTTTATCGGTTTTGGCGATAATATCGTTAATCCGGTAATTCCCTTGCCCGGAAAGTTCGGTAATGAAACCGCCCTTAGTATCAGGAGGGACCATAATTTTGCAGGTGATGCTCTCGGTTTCTTTCACGCTTCCCAGATGTAACCCCGGGGTTGCAGGGACCGGCTCTTTTCGGTCCAGTTTGGCGGCGATTTCCGGATTCGGGTTAAAGGTCCAAAGTTTTGCGGAATCCAGCGGTTCGCCTCGCGCGCCGGGTTCCATAAACGCGCCGGTTTGTTTGAACAAAGATTCCAGAGGGCGTTGGATGCCGTCGTAAATCGTGCCGATGAGACCCGGACCCAGTTGCACCGAAAGGGGCCGCCCGGTGGAAAAGGCTTCCGCGCCGATTTGCATCCCGGTATTGTCTTCGTAAATTTGAATGACTGCTTCGTCTTTTTCGAGGCGCACCACCTCGCCGATGATGCGTTTTTCACCGACTTCGACTACGTCGAACAGCCCTACGCCGCTGAGACCTACGGCCCGAATGATTGGACCGGATATTCGTTTCACCTTGCCTTGGGTCATATTGCCCCTCCTTCCAGCAGGATTTCTTCCCCGACCAGGGAAACCGCGAGTTCCGCCCGGTTATCTTCCAATAATTGCCCGGCAAGGCTGTCGAGGGAAGCCGCGATCCGCAGATCCGGGGCGGTTATTGCCACAGCGGGAAACCGGGCGTCCAAGAAAGGGTCCGGTTTCCCGGGTTCCGGGGCGACGGCCGACCAGCTTCCCTTGGGCAGATGCCGGTGAAGCATCCTCTCCAATTCTCCGGCTTCAAGGTTGCAGGATTGGACTTGAAGGTTTGTTTGGTCCGGGAATTCCCCGGTTTCCCGCAGGAAATCCAGCCGCTGACGCAAAGTCCGTTCCAGAATAGATAGAAGGGCTTCCCGGCTTAAGCTTCGAAGGTAAGATTCCATCGCAGATTTGAGCAGTCCTTCTATCTTTTCAGCCCGGATTCTGCGTTTATCGAGAATAAGCCGGGCAAAAAGTTCATCTTTCATAACTTTCAGCCGCTGGGCGTAACGACTGCGGATTTCCGCTATATCCGTTTCCGTTTTCAAAGCCCAAGTTTCCACGGCAGTTTTTACCGATTCTTCCGCGCTTTTGAGGATCCGGTAAGCTTTTTTCCGGGCTTCTTCCAAAATTTCCCGGTCCAGCGTTTCGGTAGATCGTATTTCTTCCATTTTTTCCTCTTCTTTCTTTTTTTCTAATCTTCCTTCTTTTTTTTCTTTTTTCTAGGGTTTTCCGCTTTCTTGAGAAGTAAAAAGAAAAACCGGCGGATTTTCTTCTTTAAAATTAAAAGTAAAAATCCGCCTTTTTGGTTTTTTCTTTTTAAAATTAAAGAAATTTAAAAAAGAAAAAACTACACGTGGATGCCGATGGCTTCCCGGATGGAATCAACGAGGCTTTTTCTGCCCGGGAGTCTTCCCATCATGCCGGGGACCTCAACTATCAGCGGGTAGCGGTCGGACAACTGCCATTGGGTGAGGAAATCTCCCAGCCAGTCGGCGACTTCTTCGGTGATGATGAGGATCCGGCATTGTTCGGTTTCCGGTCGGATTGCTTTGGCGGTTTCGTCCCAGCCTTCGGTGATTCGCCGGAAGGCGGCGACGGCGTCTTCGGCTTTACTTGCTCCGGTTCCTCGGATGCCGACGAACCGGAAAGCCGTGGCCAATTCCGGGTCCCCGATGAAAAAGTAATCCACCGCTCACAGCACCAGAATGAGGAGCCCCACGAGGAAGCCCCAAAGACAAATGCCTTCCGCGAGACCCACGAAGGGCATCGCTTTGCCGGACAGCTCCGGGTTTTCGCTCATCGCGCCCATGGCGGCCGCGCCGATTCGGCCGACCGCCAGGCCTCCGCCGATGCACCCAATGCCCACCGCGACAGCCGCGGCGATATACCTCACCCCGGAAGAATCCCCGGACCCCTCTTCGCCTGCGGCGAACACAACTCCGGACCCGCCCAAAAGAAGTAAGAAAACCAGAACGCCGATTTTTCCGCGTCTCATACCTGCACCCCCCTAAACCTTATTTCGAGTTCCCGGACGCTCTTCCTAAAACAGCCGCATCCGAAACAACGTTTCCCCGAAACCGAAAGGGCTTGAATTTCGCCCCCATTTCGGTAAAAAACTTGCTGAAAAACTCATAATATTGAAGACGGGCAACCTGAATTGCCACGATCATTCCCTCAAGAAGGATGATTATCCCATTGCCAACCAAGATAATCCCTAAAGAAAATAACGGTCCCACCGGGACCTTGGAAACCATATCAGCAAGGTAAAACACCACAAACGATAAAACCGCATGGGAAACCGCAAAAGCCCCAACCCGGACAAAACTCACCGTACTCGAAATGTACGTCGAAAGAACCTCAAGAATCTCCACCACCCCTTCGATGCAAAACAGAAAAAGCCCTTCTCCAAGAAGGGGCCGCTTCCCTGTAATAAGCCGCCACAGCGGATGCCCCGCAACGATGCAGATCAGGGGAAGCCCCAGCCCCAAAGCGTCAAACCACGCGATGGACCCTCCGGCAATGCACCGAACCCCAATAAAGAGGGCGTACCAAAATACCGCTATTCCAGCAAGCCCGGTCTTTGAAAAAAGGGCCCTTTCGTACTGTTTCATGGCGAAATGGTTGATCACGTTCAGCCAAAGCCCAATAGAATTGAGGATAATCCCCAATACGATAGTAAAACCAAAAAATAGAAAAATAGTACCGATACTGTGGGAACTCGGCATAAGGTGCAAAATCGGGACCTCCGGATTTTCTACGCCTAAGAGTTCGAGAACCTTCCGGGTCGGACCTGCAAGCAGGGTATGGTTGGCGAAACATTCGCCGGTTAAAAGCCCCATAATCATCGAGGCGATACTTACCGAGATGAGGGGCTTCGAGTAAATCCGCAGTTTCGCGAATTTTTTCAGCCCCTTTTCGCTGGTTAAGAGACCGAGAAGCAGAAGCACCAGCCCCTGCCCGAAATCGCCGAACATGATGCCGAAAAATATTGGGAAAAAAACCGCCACAAAAGGCGTTGGATCAATCGCGCCGTAGAGGGGCGCGCCGTAGGAAAGCACGAGGCTCTCAAAACCTTTGACGAAGCCCTTGTGTTTGAGGGAAACCGGCACTTTTTCCGCGCCGGTTTGGACGGTTTCTATTTCTTCCGGGTCGAAGGTTTTGAGGCTGATTCGGCCCTCGGTTATTTCGGCCAGGTTTTTCGCTATTTCCGAGGTCCGGGCGGCGGGGACCCAGCCGGTCAGGAGGAAGGCGGTTTTTGTTCCGATCAAATGCCGTTTAATTTCTTCTATTATATGCGCCATTATATAAGAAGATGCGAGAAACCGGAGGTCCCTTTCGTGCCGGCTTTTGAGATCCCTTTTTAGGGCCTCGAGGCGGTCCACTTCTCCGGAAACCTGGTCGAGCCGGCTTTCGAGGGTAGCGATCATTTCGGCGGGGATGCCTCGGAACTCTTCGGGAATGGTCATAGCCGTAAAAGAATGTTTTTTCAGTTCCGTATCGAGGGCGAATCGGCCCTTCCGGGAAGCCGCGGCAAGGACCCGATTTTCCCCCAGAGGAATGACTATCGCCCGGTCTGCGAGGCGTTCCCGTAAATCGCTGGGGCCTTTCGGATCAATATGCCCGATCCGCAGAGTTAGGTAGGAAAGCTGATCGAAATCTTTAAACGGCGCATTGAGATTGACGAAGGACCGGGACTCTTCAAGGGTATGTTCGATTTTCGCTTTTTCCTGTTTTGCGGCGATTTCCGCGGCGTTGACTTCGGCGATTTCCGCGCAGAGCCTTTCAGTTCGGGCTTCTTCTTCGGGTCCGGGCAATTTGGCGGATTCTTCGGGTTCCATGGGCAAAAGTATTCCGAGATACCCGGCGGCAGATCGGATTTTTTCAAGGATTTCTTTTTTTCCCTCTTTTCCCTCTTTTTCCTCAAAGGAAGATAATTTTTCCGCAGATCCTTGGTCCGGCGGTTGTTTCCGGGCTTCTTCGGCGAACTGCATCGCGCCGGTTCGCCCCAAGTATTCCAACGCGGCGTCGGCGTCTTTGGCAAGAAGGGTCAGTTCGAACCGTTTCATTTTTTCAGGCCGTATCACGTTTCTACCTCCAGAAGGGTAAAAATATCTCTGCTTGTCATACCCATTCCAAGGCCTTCGGCGACGCTGGTCAAGAGGTCTTCTTCAAAAAGTTTCAGTTTTATGAAACAAAAAATCGAATCCAACGACGAAGCACTTCGCCGGAAGGAAAATCGGGCTTGCCGATACAGATATTTAGACCCGGCGTTTTGGAAGTATCGGGGGTCTACCCGCCAGGGTTCTCCGGGTTTTTCGGGATTGAGGAAACGTTCCCATTTCCAGCCTTTCCAGTCGGCTCTGTGGTCCATGGGGAGGGTGAGCGCGGTTTCCGGCGGGCTTTTTTTGCCGGCTTCAAAGGCGATGAACTTTTCCCGAATTTCCTCGGAGGGCATTCCGTAGTAGGTCCGCATACGGAGGGCAAGAACCGCGTTGCGCAGAGACAGCTCATCCCGCAGGATTTTTTCAATCCCGATTCGGTCCCTTCGTTTTAGTTTGAAGAGGTCGTTCCAGAGGGACTGGTAATACTGCCGATCCAGAGCGATTTGGACCGCCAAATTTTCCGAGGTTATTTCGGGTTTTTCTTTTTTGCGGTCCGGCCGCAGGTCTTCCTGCAAGAGAAACCTGAATTCCGTGCCGGCAACCATGGCCTCGAGGTTTGGGTAGGCGGAAAAATTGACGGTTCTGAACGCGCCGATGTCAGTAAAGTCCGGTCCTTTCGATTCGCCCTGCCCTAAGGCGCCGCAAAAGATTTTTAAATCTTCGTATTCGTAAGTTCGGACCAGCCGGATGAGCAGTTCCGGAGGTTTTATGAAGGAATCCAGGACCGAAATGATTTGCTTGACCCCCCGCTGGATGATGCGGTCTTCCATATCGACCAGCAGTTCCCGTTCCGGGATGTCCCGGCTTTCGTTGGGGAACACGAGGCGGTCCAGTTCGGACAGGCGGTTTACCTCGGCGAGGCGGCTTACCCGTTTGCCGACAAAGGATTTGCCGATAATTCCGCAGGCCTTGGCGTAGGCGTAAGCCTGTTCTCCTGTTCCCGGCATATACGCTCCTTGTTAGTTCAGCAGGGACCCGGCAAGCTCGGCAAACCGGTCTGGCCGGAGGGACAGGCTTTCCAGACTCTGCCGGTACGTCTCCAGCTGAGTCTGATGATCCCCTTTGATTCCGGCAATTTCTTGCTCGTAAGTTTCGTTTAGAACGGCAAATTCCTTGGCGTACCGGTCTTCGTAAACCTTGCGGTTCTGTTTTTCCGCTTCCGCGACCCGTTTATCCGCTTCAATTTGGGCGTCGTCAACCAAAGCGGCCGCGTCGGCTTCTATTTTCAAGAGATGACGTAAAACTTCCGGTTCTTGCATACTTATCTCCTCAACTTTTTCTTTTTTTGGAAAAATTAATCTAAGCCTATGAGAATATCCTCATATTTTTTGAGGACCCCGGCGACCCCTTGGGCGTCCCGTTGAGCCATGAGGTCTGTGAAGAACTCGGTATTGTCCAGCAGTTGGGCGAGCCGTTTGAGAACCCGCAGATGCTTTTCCGAGTCTTTCGGGGGCGCGAGAATCATAAACAGGATGTATACCGGCTGGCCGTCCAGGGCGTCGTAATCGATGCCCTGTTTAGAGATTCCTAAAATCCCGTACATTTTATCGAGGGCCGGGCTTTTTCCGTGGGGAACCGCTATGCCTTTGTGAATTCCGGTAGACATTTTGGCTTCCCGTTCTTTAAGGGCTTCGAGGAGTTCTTCTCTGGCGTCGGATTTCAATGCTTGGCAGAAGCGGTCTACCATTTCCTCGAAGACCTCGTCTTTATTCACCGCTTGGAGATCGACTTTAATCAATTCCGGCGGGAATATTTCGTATAAGAACATTTTTCCCTAATCCCCTTTGGTTTGTTCCGAAATTGGATTCTCGGCTTCTATCGCGGATGGAGCTTCTGGGACCGGACTTTCGGGTATAACCGGAGGGGTCTCATCTTCCTGCCACCAATTCTGATTTCCTTCTGTCGCCTGTTGGCGGACTTTGGCTCCGGCCGCTTCTACCCCGGACCCGCCGGAACTTCTATTCACCAGGGCAAGCCCGAAGCTGATAATCAAGAAGAGCGCGCCCAAAACCGAAGTCGCCCGGGTCAACACGTTACCTGTTCGGGACCCGAAGGCCGACGCGCTTCCTCCGGCAAAGATGCCTCCCAAACTATCGCCTTCTTCATTTTGCACAAGGACCAGAAGAACCAAAAGAAGCGCAACTATAATAAACACAACTAACAACGCCGCCCTGAGTATCGTCATAGTATACTAAACTCCAAAATATGATAGATGAGCCTATCATAAAAAAAAAACTTGTTCAATAGGGAAAAATATTTTTTTTAAGAATTTCTAATCCCTCTGATGAGGCAAGATTATAAGCAAAAAACGCTTGATCTTTTCATGGTTCAGGGTCATACTAATTTAAACTATAATTTTCTTTCTATATTGGATAGAGAAAATGGAAGGAGGGTACTCCATGGCATCAGTGAAAGAAATTCAGACTACTTGTTGCTATTGCGGGTCGGGGTGTCAGCTTTTGTTTACGGTAGACCAAGGGGCGAATAAAATCCTCGATGTCCACCCCGTAAAGGGCAGAACCAACGACGATAAAGCCTGTCTAAAAGGCTGGTACGGCTGGGACTATTTGAATGATCCTCAAATCATCACCAAACGCATCCGAGAGCCTATGATCCGAAAAAACGGAAGAGCCTCGCCCCTTACCGCGGTAAGCTGGGACGAAGCGATCAAATTCGTCGCGGATAATCTCAAAAAGATTAAAGAAAAATGGGGACCCGATAGCATTATGGGCGCCGGGTCCGCCAGAGGTCCGGGAAATGAACCGAATTACCTCATGCAGAAATTCATCCGGGCTTGCATCGGCACAAATAACATCGACCACTGCGCCAGAATCTGCCACGCCGCATCGGTCGTCGGCTCCATGCAGACCATCGGCGAAGGGGCCATGTCCCTTTCCATCCCGGAAATCGAAGACTGCGAAGTCATCTTCAACATCGGCTACAACGCCGCGGCAAGTCACCCCATCGTCGCAAGACGCATCGTCCGGGCAAAAGAAAAGGGCGCGTACATCATCTGCGCGGACCCCCGAATCACCGAAACCGCCCGCATCGCAGACCTGCACCTCCAAATCAAAGGGGGAAGCAACATCGCTCTCACCAACGCGATGGCTAACGTCATCGTCACCGAAGGCTTACAGGACCAAGCCTTCATCAAAGCCCACACCAAAGACTTCGACGCCTTCTGGGAAATCGTCAAAGTCTACACCCCGGAACATTCCGCAAAAATTTGCGGCGTAAGCCCGGACGCCATCCGCCTCGCCGCCCGGAAATACGCCGGGTCAAAACACTCGGTAATCCTCTGGGGAATGGGCGTAACCCAATTCCAACAGGGCGTCGAAGTCGTGAAAAGCAACTGTTCCCTCGCGATGCTCACCGGCAACTTCGGACATTACGCCTGCGGCACCGGTCCCGTCCGGGGACAAAATAACGTCCAAGGCACCTGCGATATGGGAGTCCTGCCTAACGTCTACCCGGGCTACCAAAGCGTAACGGACCCGAAAATCAAGGAAAAATTCGAGAAAGCCTGGGGCGCGAAACTTTCCGATAAAGTCGGACTCACCTTAACCCGGGTCCCGGAACGGGTGGTTCACGAAAAGGACCCGGCGAAACAGATTCACGCCTACTACATCTTCGGAGAAGACCCCGGACAGAGCGATCCGGATTTGGAAGAATTGCGGGAAACCCTCGACAAAATCGACTTCGTGGTCTGTCAGGATATTTTCTGGAACAAGACGACTCAGCACGCGGACGCGATCCTGCCGGCCACCGCTTGGGGCGAGCATGACGGCGTGTACACCTCCAGCGACCGGGGCTTTCAGCGGATTCGCAAAGTCCTTGAACCTACGGGCAACGTAAAGGACGACTGGGAAATCATCTGCCTCGTGTCCACCGCGATGGGCTATCCGATGAAATACAAAAACGTGCAGGAAATTTGGGACGAGATGCGGAATCTTTCCCCGAAATTCAAAGGCGCGACTTACGAAAAACTGGAACGCCAAGGTTCGGTACAGTGGCCCTGCTGGGACGAAAAACCCGAAGACACCGGAACAATGTTTCTGCACGAAGGAGGCAAATTCGCCACTCCCGACGGCATCGGCATTTTCAAAACGTCGCATTATCAGCCGCCGGCGGAAACCGAAAACAGCGACTTCCCCCTCACCCTCTGCACGGTTCGCGAAGTCGGGCATTATTCGGTTCGTACGATGACCGGAAACTGTCGCGCCCTTCGGAACCTCGAAGACGAGCCGGGATGGGTTGAAATATCCCCGGAAGACGCGGAAACCCTGAAAATAGCCTCCGGCGAGCTTGTGCGGATTTCTTCCAAACGCGGAACCTGCATTACTCGCGCCAACGTTACCGAACGGGTCAAAAAAGGCGCGGTGTATATGACGTACCAGTGGTGGATCGGCGCGTGCAACGAGCTGACCATAAGCCGGCTTGATCCGAGTTCCAGCACCCCGGAATACAAATACTGCGCCTGCAAGGTCGAAAAACTCAGGGACCAGAAAGCCGCGTGGGACGACGTAAACCGGCAGTACGAAGACATTCGCGCAAAGATGCGTATCGAAAAAGAGAGGGCGTTAGCATGAACTGTTTTGTAAAATCAAATCCGAACCGGTGTATCGGGTGCAGAACCTGTATGATAGCCTGCGTAGTCGCCCACGAAGGGAAGCGCATCTTTGAAATCGATCCTGACGGGTACGCCTTCAATCCCAAACTCTTTATGGTGAAAACCGCCAGAGTTAGCACTCCTATCCAATGCCGGCACTGCGAAAATCCAGCGTGTAAAGCCGCGTGTACGTCCAACGCCATCCGAGTCGAAGGAAACGCGGTGGTGATCAATCAGCAGAAGTGTATCGGGTGCAAAAACTGTGTGATCGCCTGTCCCTTCGGCGCGGTGGTAATGGTCGATACCGCGGAAGTCCAAAACGACGGTTCAACCAAGAAAGTCGCCAACAAGTGCGATCTCTGCGTAGGCGTCGCGGATTCTCCGTCCTGCGTAAAGGTGTGTCCCACCGAAACCTTGAAGCTGGTCACCGAAGAAGCTATGGACGAAAGCCTCGCGGAAAAGCGCAGAAACGCTGTGCAGTACCAAGGGTAAGCGCGAGTATGGGCGAAAGGGCAAACGGTACCGCCTCATGGGAAGAATTGAGCATCATCCGGATCGACGAATCCCGCCGCTACCGGCGAAGCGACCGGTTAATCCGGGAAGAGGCGTATACGTTATACATCAACGAACAGCGAATCTACACGTTTGCCTGTACGCCCATTGATTTAGAAGACCTTGCCGCGGGCTACGCTTTTGCGGAAGGGTTTTTCAACAGCAAGGCGGAAATCCAGAGCCTCTCGGTTGACCGGGACGCTCAGGAAATCCGCCTTTCCCTTTTCTCTTTTTTTTCTAATTTTTCTAATCTTCCTAAAGAAAATTTTTCTAAAGAAAAAGAAAAAATAGAAAGTCTTTCTAGCGAATATTTTTCTAAAGAAAAAAATTCTGAGGAAAAAAACGAAAAAAACGAAAAATTTAAAAAAGAAAAAATTTACGCCTTGTGGGAAATTTTTAACGAGAAGAGCAACTTGTTTCACATAACCGGGGCGGTTCATGCGATGGCTCTTACGGACAGCGATACTATTCTTATTTTGCGGGAAGATGCGGCTCGGCACAACGCCGCGGCGAAGACTATCGGGCGCATGGTTCTCGGCGAGCTTGATCCTGCGGGAAAAGCCTTTATGTTCAGCGGCAGACTATCCCTGAACTTGTGCCGGATGGTTGAACGTACCGGCGTGAAAGTTCTGCTGTGTCACGGCGCGGTTACATCGAGCGCGGTCCGGCAGGCGGAAGCCGCGGGCATTACCCTCGCGGGATTTTTGCGGCGCGGGTATATGAACATTTATTCCCATAGCGGCCGTATTACGGATTAGCCTTTTCCCGAAACGCCCGTACCCGAAGGATTGCATTTTAGATTGCCAGGTTTACAGTTTTTCTAATTTCTTCGGGAGTCAAATTTGTCCCACAGCTTATCTGTTCAATAGGAATCCCCATCGCTTTGAGATTCCGGGCAATCTCAAAGTCCCGGTTTCGGGCCGCTTCTTTTGCCGCTTTTGCGGCTTCCCGGACATCCTCGTCGTAAAAGGCAATCTGGGCTTCCCGCAGTTCATATGCCCGATAAGCCTCGATCCATCGTCACAAAATCCATGCGCTCCTGCGCCCGCTGTATCCCGCTATCCATCTTTACTACCTCCTGCAATACGAATGTATCTCCAAAGCATCGGTCAGTTTATACTCCTTGGGTTCATCCTCGTAAATGTGAAAACTCGTGTGAAACTCCTCAAGGCAATATACGGAAAATTTTTTAACGGATTAAGCCGCATAAGAGCCATGGAGAGTTTCTCTATCAAGCCGGTCTGTCCTCCGCCGGCCAACCTAAAGCCCGCCGGCGGAGGACAGGAAAGATGCTCGGCGGGCTTTAGAAATCTGCTTGACCTGCTGTGCGGGGATAAGGGATTACGTCTCGGATGTTCGTCATGCCGGTGACGTACTGAATCAGCCGTTCAAAGCCCAAGCCGAAACCTGCATGAGGAACCGTGCCGTATCGCCGGAGATCAAGATACCACCAGTAATCCTCCAGGTTCATGCCGAGTTCCAGAATACGTTTCTCAAGCCGGCTCAGGTTTTCCTCCCGCTGAGACCCGCCGATAATTTCCCCAAGGCGAGGAACAAGCACATCCATCGCCCGGACCGTTTTTTCATCCTCGTTGAGCTTCATATAAAACGCTTTTATTTCTTTGGGATAATCGGTTACGATTACCGGACCCTTCGCTACTTTTTCGGTGAGAAACTTTTCATGCTCGCTCTGCAAATCGCATCCCCAAAAGGGCTTGAACTCAAAAGCAGACTCGTTTTTCTCCAGCTCTTTCATCGCGTCGGTGTAGGTAAGATGAACAAACCGAGAATCCAAAACAGAACGCAACGAAGCAAGCAAACCCTTTTCTATGCGGGCATCGAAAAAAGCAAGATCCTCCGGGCACTCCCGCAGAGCCAGGTCAAAAAGAAATTTAAGAAAATCCTCCGCCAACGCCCGGTTGTCCGCCAAATCAGCGAAAGCCGCTTCAGGCTCAATCATCCAAAACTCCGCCAAATGCCGAGAAGTATTGGAATTCTCCGCCCGAAAGGTAGGTCCAAAGGTATACACCCGAGATAGAGCCGTCGCATACGTCTCCGCCTCAAGCTGACCCGAAACGGTAAGATAACTCGGTTTGCCGAAAAAATCTTGGGAATACGCCGGCCCCTTCCCAGACCGAGAAAGAGCTTCCAAATCTAAGGTCGTCACCTGAAACATCGCGCCGGCCCCTTCCGCATCGCTGGCCGTGATAATCGGCGTATGCACATACTGAAAACCCCGGGATTGAAAAAACTCATGCACCCCAAAAGCAAGACGACTCCGCACCCGGGCAACCGCGGAAAACGTATTGGTTCGGGCCCGTAAATGCGCATTCTCCCGAAGAAACTCCAAGGAATGCCGCTTCTTTTGCAAAGGATAAGTTTCCCCCGGAGCTTTCCCTAAAAGGGCAATCCCCGAGGCCGCAATCTCCACCGCCTGCCCAGACCCAGGAGACGGTACAAGCCGGCCGGTTATCGCCGCCGCACAGCCCGTCGATACTTCAGACAACACCGCTTCAACCGCAGAACTAAAAGTTTCGCTCCCGCGATCAAAGGTACACTGAAGACCTTCAAGGGTTGAACCGTCATTCATTTCCACAAAGATCAGATTCTTTAATTCCCGTTTAGTCCGAACCCACCCCAACACCGCGGCTTCCTGTGCCTCCGGGGGCAACGCAACAATTTCTTTTATAAGCATACCTTTCCCTATTTATATTTTTGATCCCGCTCATTCAAGCATGGATAGAAATATAGCACATAGGGTCCCGCTCATCCAGTCCGAATTTATATTTTCAGAAAGTTTTGGAGGATTCGGCTTCCTTCCGGAGTGAGGATGGATTCCGGATGAAACTGGACGCCGTAGACCGGGTAAGTTTTGTGTTTTACGCCCATTATTTCGCCGTCTTCGGAACGGGCCGTTACGGCGAGAGTTTTTTCCGGAAAGCTTTTCGGATCCGCCGCAAGGGAATGATACCGCCCCCCGGAAATCACCGAAGGCAAACCCGCGAAGATCGGGCAATCCGGTTCCAGCCGAATCGCCGATGCCTTCCCATGCATAAGCGCGGCGGCGTAGGTTATTTTCCCGCCGAAAACCTCGCAAATCCCCTGATGCCCCAAACACACCCCTAAAATCGGAATCTTCCCGGCAAAAGCTCCTATCGCCTCTTCGCAGATTCCCGCGTCAGCAGGACGGCCAGGCCCCGGCGACAGCACAATGTGACTCGGCCGCAGTACTACTATCTCCGACAGAGTTACTGCGTCATTCCGAATCACCCGAATATCTGGATTTATACCGCCCATAAGCTGATACAAATTGTAAGAAAAACTATCGTAATTATCGATCAGCAGAATCATTTCGCGCCTCCTTGCGCCGCGGTTTCCAACGCAGTAATTACCGCCTGCATTTTATTCGCGCACTCTTCGTATTCCCGTTCAGGAATGCTGTCCGCCACAATGCCTGCCCCGGAACGCACAAACACTGTTTCATTCTTTTTGTACGCAATCCGAATACTGATGCAGACATCTGTATCGCCGGTAAAGGCGATGTATCCCACCGCGCCGCCGTAAATACCCCGCTTGTTATTTTCCAATTCCCGGATAATCTCACAAGCCCGCACCTTCGGCGCGCCGGAAAGGGTTCCCGCCGGGAGTACCGCGGTTATCGCGTCCAGTCCGGTTTTGCCCTTTTGGATTTTGCCTTTCACCGCAGAACCGATGTGCATCACATGGGAAAACCGTTCGACCGACAAATATTTCTCCACTTGCACCGAAGAAAATTCGCTGATTTTTCCCAAATCGTTTCTGCCTAAATCGACGAGCATATTGTGTTCGGCCAGTTCTTTTGGATCCGCGAGAAGTTCCTGTTCCAGTTTGGCGTCTTCTTCGGGATTTTTCCCTCTGGGACGAGTGCCGGCCAGGGGAAAAGTTGCAAGATTACCTTCCTGAAGCTGAACCAAAGTTTCCGGGGAAGCTCCGGCAATTTCGATATGGTCGCTTGAAAAATAAAACATATACGGCGAAGGATTTAGGTCTCGCAGGAGCCGGTATGTATCGAAAAGACTGCCTTCAACGGCCGCGTCGAGCCGGTTTGAAAGAACCACCTGAAAAATATCTCCTTCTCGAATCCGTTCTTTTGCTTGCCTGACCATATCGCAGAACCGTTCCTTACTGAAGAGTTCCCGGAAGGGCCTTTTGAACCGCAGAGCCGGAAGGTCTGCGGGTTTGCCGGTTTTGACGATCTCTTCGAGGCGGTTTAATTCGCCCCGGGCCCGGTTATAATTTTCCTCGAGGGCGTCGGTCTTGACGTTGACGATGAGGGTGATTTCTTGTTTGACGTTATCGTAAGCGATGACTTTATCGAAGAGCATGAGGTCGAAATCTTTAAAGAACTCTTGATCTTCGCTTTTGAGCCGCAATTTTGGTTCGCTGTACTGGATATAATCGTAAGAAAAGTAGCCTGCCAAGCCTCCTGCAAAGGGGGGCAGGTTCGGCAGACGGGGGCTTTTATTTTCCTCGAGGATTTGGGCGATATACTGCCCGGGGTTTTCGGTTTGGATGCGGATTTCCGCGCCGTTTTTGATGGTTACTTCGTTATCGAGGCCGGCGATTTCGAGTTTTGGGTCATACCCGAGAAAGGTATATCGGCCATGACGGGCCTGGGGGTCTGCGCTTTCGAGGATGAAGCACTGCCGGCTGAGGTTTTTCAGAATCCTGAATATTTCCAACGGATCCCGAATTGCCGGTATAGTTTTCGCGATGGGGATCATCCGGTAATCCCCGGGGAGGGACCGTATTTCGTCTAAACTTAGGGTATCCATATTTTTCCTTCTCGTGTTTCTATATATAGTATCATTAGTTTTTTTTGTCAAGCCCCGCTTTTCGGATTCTTTCTAAAAAAGTTACTTGAATATACCGCTGGAATCTCCCGGAATCGGCAAGGCAAAAACCCGTAAAGCCCGGATCATGCCAATGGAATCCGAAGATGAAGACCGGTAACCCCGGGCAGTTTTTTGGGGGAGCCGTGCCGAAAAAGCAGGGCAAATTAGGTTTAAAGATAATTTAATTGCCGAAAAAGCAGGCCGAATTAGGTTTAAAGGCAATTTAATTGCCGAAAAAGCAGGGCGAATTAGGTTTAAAGGCAATTTAATTACCAAAAAAGCAGGGCAAATTAGGTTTAAAGGCCCGGGAGCGGGGAATGGAGCCGCCAGCCGAGGGGAAGTTGAATTTATTGTAAAGGCTGAAAGCCGCCGCATACCCTGCCGACAGGGCCGGCAAGATATACGGCAAACCGGCCCGGCTAGAATATAAACTTACAGCCGAGAGTTATCGCAGAAATCGTATGAGTCCACGGTAAATCAAAATTTACCACAGTGGTTTTTGGGTAAGCATCAGATGAAAAACCAGGAGTATTAGGTATAATAAATCCTTTCGCTTCCCAGGTTATTACGGAAAAATCGAGGGCCTTCACGGATGCGAAGAAGGCCGCGTGCTTGAACATCTGGTATTCAAAGACCGCGTCAGCATCGAGATAAAACCCGCCCGCGTTATAGCTCACAACCCTTTGAGTATTATTCGGACCATAACCATCGAAGATGCCACGGTAGCCGAGGCCTGCTTTTCCGAAGAACGAGAATTTGCCGAGCTGTAACAGGGCGTACTCAAAATAGCCGCCGATCTTCAAACCGAAGGGGTGTTTTATCGTGATCGTTGTGGATCCGGTTTCATTCTTCTCTTCTCCACCGCCGAATCCAGCGTGAAGCCCAAAGCCCATAAGGCCCATGCGGTATCCGCCCTCTAAGTCAATTTTCCAATCTGTGGTGGTGTCTTTTATTGTTGTACCAGTAGATTTGTCTTCAGAGCCGACAACGTCAATTCCGCCGCCGGCGCTGACTACGACTTGTGCGAAGGCTCCTCCCGCCGCTATTACGGCGAGAACCAAACAGATCATAATTTTCTTTGCCATTATTTTCTCCTTATTTGGCATAAAATTGGGGAAGTTATCTTCCTTGGGCCGGCCTGCGTTGATGCATAGCCGGAGATTTCGGTATTTGCCCCTGGATTTTCTGGACCGACCAGGGGTAATACTCTGGTTTATAGTTTCAGGTTTCGCCTCCTTGATGGGTATGTTTCGGCCTGGGGCTGTGCAGGAAGACCTAAGCCGAAACAGCGGGGTTATGACGGATCCAGCCTTTGACTAAAGGCCCGACCCATCCCGAGAATATATGAAAGATCAATGATAAAGGAGTTTTCTTTTTTGCAGACCCGCCCCTTCGGGCCCCCCGGCAAGTCCGGGCCTGCCGGTTCTGTAAAAACCCAACCCGTATAGCAAATTTATCGGGGGGGGGGGGGGGGGGTAATTGTTTTTTGTTTTAAAAAAAAAATAAAAAATGTAAAATAGCGTGTTATTAAAAAAAAACAAAAAATTTTTTCAAAAATTTTTTTTAAAAAGTGGGT
>JAIRPY010000091.1 GCA_031256905.1 Spirochaetaceae bacterium | reverse complement strand
ACCGGCGCGGGAGTTTGCGTAGCGAAGTTCATGAATCTTTTCCTGAAGGAAAAGATCAACCCCCTGATCGGTTCCGCGGGCGTTTCCGCGGTGCCGATGGCGGCTCGGGTTTCCAACCGGGTCGGCCTTGAGGCGGACCCCGGCAACTTCCTGCTTATGCACGCGATGGGTCCCAACGTTTCCGGCGTCATCGGCACCGCCATCGCCGCGGGCGTCATGATCGCTATGTACGGCTGATCTCAGGGAGACGCCAGGGCTTCAGCCTCTGGCGTTTTTTGCATCCCTTGAATAAAAAGCCGTAAAAGAGGAGACTTACAGCATGACATCCATACGCATGATAGCCCTTGATTTGGACGATACGCTTTTACGGTCCGATTTAAGCATTTCTTACCGGACCAGAAACGCGATTAAACGGGCGGAAGCCGCCGGCGCTGTGGTGGTTTTGGCTTCCGGCAGAATTCCCGGGGCTATGGAACGATTTGCCCGGCTTTTAGGGATGCACAAGCGCGCGGGATACTTGATCTGCAACAACGGGACTATTATTCAAGAAAGCAACACCGGAAAAATCGTGTATGAAGTCAAAATTCCTCCGGAAACCGCTTTGATCGCCTTTGATCTCGCCTCGGCTGAAGGTTTTCCAGTGCAACTGTATGACGATGACATCATGTACGTCTCAAAAAGTAACGAATTCGCCGATTACGACCAAAAATTAACCGGTTTGCGGCAAGTCGTGGTAGAAAATTTCAGGGAGATGGTCGCCGAAGGCTGTTACAAACTGCTCATTCCCGGGGACCCGATGATTTTACAGCCTCTGGAATTGCTCCTCCGGAACTATTTGGGAGATGCCGCAACCCTCTTCACCAGTAAGCCCTATTTCTTGGAAATTCTTCCCCAAAAAACGAATAAGGGAACAGCCCTCGAAAGAGTAGCCGAAAAGCTGGGGATTCCCCAAGAAGCCGTCCTTGCCATCGGGGATTCCATGAACGACGAAGCCATGATCCGCTGGGCCGGAACCGGCGTGGCCATGCTCAACGCAGACCAGCGCATCAAGAACATCGCCGCAGTGGTCACCGAGCGATCCAACGACGACGACGGCGTCGCCGACATCATCGACCAGTACGTCCTAAGCCGTCAGGCCCGTTAAATTTTTTAAAAATTCGCCCTTCCTTTTGTAACCTCCGGAGCTTCCGGTTGTTTCAAAGGTATAAACTTCTTCATAATTTTTTCTTATTAATTCATCTTGGGTACTGTTGCCGTTTTCCTCCTTTCGGCAACAGTATTTTTTTGCCCTCCCAGCTGGAGGTTTAACGTCTCCAGCTGGGAGCGGCGAGAAGTTTGGCCAGTTCCGGGTCCTGCATAAACCGGCGGGCTTTGGATTCCTGAATTTCCCCGCGTTTTACCCGGAGCATCAAGTCGATGGTTAGAGGTTCTTGTTCTTCCTGCATCATCCGAATTCGCAGTTTGGGTCGGCTCACGGCTTTGCTTTTTTCGAGGTCCCGAAAGGCCTGATTCTGCTTCGTATTCTCCAGGTAGGCCTCCACCTCTGAGCCGTACAAAGCCCAAGCCCGTTCCGCTTCTTTTTCCTGCTCGATATCTTCGGAAGTTTTTTTCTTGGAGCCGAAAAAGTCAAAGATCATTTTTTTCCCTTTTCAAAATTCCGTCGAAGGCCCGATCCAAAATGCTTTCATCCGGAGCTTTTGTAAACCAAGAAACCAACGGGACCACCAAAAAGGGAACAAAAATAGCGCAACACGCCGCAAAAGGAGCCAGGGCAGGTCCTAAAACGAAAAATAAAAGGATTTCAAGCCCCAATCCCGAAACCATTCCCGCGTAGACTCCGGCTTTTGAGACGCCCTTGGCGTACAGCCCGTAGAAATAAGGCGCGGCAAAAGCCCCGGAAACCGCGCCCCAACTCAAGGACATGAGGGTGACAATAAAGCTGAACTGAAATCGGGAAATGAAATACGAAATAAGAATAAACAAAGCCGACAAAAACCGCATCATCGGAACCGAAAGGTCTTTGCCGGTTTTCCCGCTGGTCCGGGACGAGTAAAGATCAATGGCCACCGCAGAAGAGGATACCAGCACCAGGGAAGATAACGTGGACATCGATGCAGAAAGAATTAAAAGCAAAATCAAAGCCATTAACGGTTCCGGAAGATACGCGGTGAGCAAAGCCGGCACAATACGGTCGTAAAAGACGCTATTATCAGCGTTTTTGGGAATGCTGGAAAGATCGAAAAAAGAATGAGAAAAAACCCCGGCAAGATACGCGGAAAATCCAATCACCAACGCGAAAATCGTGGTGACTATACAGGCCTTCGAGATGACCTGCTCGTTCTTGATGGCGTAGAACTTTTGGCTCATCTGGGGAAGTCCCCAGGTCCCGAAACTCGTCATGCCTACCAGGGAAATCACCGCGGCCGGGCTTGGCTGTTCCGCCGGAGGCACGTGAATCGGATACAATTCCCGGACCCTCAGAAGAATCGCCCCCAGCCCTCCGCCCCGATGGGCAAGCACGGCAATCATCGCTATCGCCCCGAAAAACATGATTATCCCTTGCAGAAAATCCGTAACCGCAATGGCAAAATAGCCCCCCAAAATCAGGTACACCCCGGTAAAAGCGATCATAATCAGCAAAGCCGTATCATAGGGAATGTGAAAAACCGCCTCAAAAAGATGCCCTAAGCCCTTAAATACCGACGCAGAATAGGGCAAAAGAAAAAAGAAGATAATACACGCCGCCGCAGGCTTGAGATGCTTTGCGCCGTAGCGTTCTTGGAGAAATTCCGGCATGGTCAGAGCGTCGAGGTTTTGGGTCATGCGCCTCGTTCTGCGGGCAAGAATCAGCCACGCGCCGAAAGCCCCGATCACCCCATTCCCCAAAGCTATCCACAGGGCCTTAAGCCCGAAAAGCCACCCCTGAGTACCCGCAAAGCCGATAAACAACACCGCCGAAAAATAGGACGTGCCATAGGCCGCCGCGGAAACCCAAGGTCCCATGCTCCTCCCGCCGAGGAAAAAATCCCCCAGGGTTTTTGTCTTTCCCATTCCCCATATACCGATTCCGGTCATCGCGATCAGAAAAACCGCTAAAAAAATCACGCCCATCATCTTTTTGAAACCTTTTCTAAAGAAACAACAACACCGCCGAGATAATCGTCATGCCATATACCAGACGCCGATACTTGGCCTCTGATATTTTCTTGACCAAAATCAGGCCTCCCGCCGCGCCGGCCAGCACCGCCGGCAAAATAAAGGCATCGAATAAGAGACTTTCCTTCGTAATGTTGCGCCACACAAAATACTGGAGCGGAATTTTTAGGTAGTTGACGATCAGAAAAAACCACGCCCCGGTGCCGACAAAACCGGCCTTGGGAAGCCGCATGGATAGAAGATATACCGACATAATCGGACCTGCGGCGTTGCCTATCATCGTGGCAAAGCCTCCCAAAATGCCGAAGACCCCAGAAAATAACAGCCCGGAAGGAATCGGCCCGGCTCCCCGGCGTTCATTCCAAAGCATAACTCCCAGCCCGGCAAGAATACAGACTCCGATCAGAATCTTAAACCCCCGGGGCGGCACAATGCGGTCCACCGCCAGGGCAAGCCCAAATCCCGCCAGGGCCCAGGGCAACAGCCGGAGAATGTATTTCCCCTCGCAACTGCGCCGGTAATACATGGCCGCAATAAGGTCCGCAAAGCACAGTAAAGGCAGTACCACCCCGGTGGACTCCTTTGCCCCGAAAATCCGGGCAACCACGGGAATCATTATGGTCGCCAGTCCGTTCAGCCATGTTTTCGACAGCCCAATGCAGATTCCGCTCCCAATAACCGCCGCCCACATCCAAGGCTCTAACGTATACCCCTGCATACTTAGGAGTATACCAAAACCCTAGACAAGGGACAAGGGTTCATGCTACTTTTTAAAAAGCAAAAGCAGTTTCAAGAACTTTAAGAATAAAAACTTTAAGAAAAGGAAAAAAATGTTGATCGCCTGCAAAGATGCGGCTTTCGCCTACGAAGGCCGGGCCGTCATTCAAGACCTAACCTTTGAAATATCTCAAAACGAGTATCTCTGCATCGTCGGAGAAAACGGGTCCGGTAAAAGCACGCTCCTGAAGGGGCTTTTGGGCTTGTTGCCGCCCCAATACGGAGAGCTTCTTCGAGGAGATCTGGCCTCCTCGGACATCGGGTATCTCCCTCAGTACAGAGCCCCCCAAAAAGATTTTCCCGCCGGAGTCTTCGAGGTCGTTCTTTCCGGGCGGCAGGGAAGCCGGGGAATTTTGCCCTTCTATTCCCGTCAAGATAAGCAGACGGCCGAGGAATATTTGGAACATCTGGGCCTCGGGAATTTGCGGAATACGTGCTATCGGGAATTGTCCGGGGGACAGCAACAGCGGGTTTTGTTAGCCCGGGCATTTTGCGGAGCGAAGAAACTTCTCTTTTTGGATGAACCCGCGGCGGGCCTTGATCCGCCGGGGACGGCTGAACTCTACCGGCTGATTCAGGAAGTGCGCCGGCAGAAAGGGCTGGCGGTCGTGATGGTTTCCCATGACATACCAACCGCGGTTCAGTACGCCCGGCGAATCCTCCATGTCCGGGGCAAGCCTCTTTTCCTGGGCCCCCCCGAAGCCTACGCCGAATCTTCTTTAGGAAAAGAGTTCCTGGGGGCTCGGCCGCCCCGGGATTAAGGCTTTACTCGACTTTGAATCGGGCGACTTCTTTTACAAGAATATCGATATTTGTGCGGTTAAGGGTGCTTAATTCGTTTACTTCCTGTACGGTTCCGTTGATTTGTTCCGCGCTGGTTGCCATTTGGTTTATGCCGTCGGCTATTTCGGAGGTCATGACTCCGAGTTTTTGGCTTTCTTCGATGACCTGCCGGCTTCCTTTCAGCATATCTTCGGAGCCGATTTTCACCTGCTGGGTTAGGTCGTTGAGGCGGCCTATGGCGTCCAAAACCTGCTTGCTTCCGGTGCCTTGTTCTTCCATGGCGGACCGGATATGGGTTTCCTGTTCGGAAACGGTCCGGACTCCGTTATCGATAGCTTCAAATTTGAGGAGGACGTTATCGGTAGAGGCGGTGATTTTATCGATAGAAACCTTAATTTTTTTCAGCACATCGCTGATGGTTTTGGACTGTTCGCTGGAGGATTCCGCGAGTTTGCGGATTTCGTCCGCGACCACCGCGAAGCCTTTGCCGGCGTCGCCGGCGTGGGCGGCTTCGATGGCGGCGTTCATCGACAATAAGTTGGTCTGCCCGGCGATGTTTTCCATGACCGCGTTGATTTCGAGGATCCCCTCGGACTCCCGGGCGATTTCCCGAATGTCCTGAGCGACTTCCTGTAAACCGTTCCGTCCCAAGTCCGAAGCTTCCATTAACTCTACCACATTGCCGGCGTTTTGGATGAGGGTTTCGGTGACGGACCGGATATTTGCCAGCATTTCTTCTACCGCGGACGAGGACTGGGTGACGCTCGCGCTCTGGCTTTCCACATGGTTGTTGAGCTTGTTGATATTACCGGTAATTTCTTCCATATTGGCGTTAGTTTCGCTGACTCCGGTGGCTTGACTGCTCACTTGGGTCTTGATTTTGAAGATGTTGCCGGCAATATCCTGTACCGATTGGGCGGTTTCGTCCATGCTTGTGTCAAGACTCGCGCCGATTTCGGAAAGATTCACCGCCTGCTTCTTGATCGTAATGACCATCAGCCGAATTTTATCCAAGGTTTGGTTGAAATAGTACGCGAGGTCCGCAATTTCGTCCTTTGTATTAACTTCGATGGTCTGGGTGAGGTCCCCTCCGCCTTCGGAAATTTCCCGAAGGGTTCCGGTCACCCGGCGGATGGGCGTTACAATCGCCCGGGCCACCGCGACAACCATACCTCCGGCAATGAAAAGGGACGCAACCGTGAAAATCAGGGTAAACCATGTCAACTGGGTAATGGGCTTTACAACCTCATTCATGGGAAAGCCCACCGCCAGCATCCAAGGCGTGATCGTGGTCCCTACCGTAAAAGGATGGTACACCAGCAGAACGTTGGTCTTGAGGGTAGGCGAATAGTGAACCATATCCACAAATCGGCCGTCCTGTCCGCCGTTTTTGATGGCGTTGACGACAGTCTGCATATCCTTACCCAGCAAAGCCTGTTCGTGGGGGTCCTCTTGAATATTATGTTTGACCCGTTCTACATCCGAATGGGCGACAATAATCCCGCTGTTACTGTAAAGCCCCACCGAACCTTTGCCGTTGTAGATGCTGTTGCTGATACCGGCGACTACTTCCGTCATGTTGGACCGGAAATTGATGCCCACCACTCCGACCAGATTGCCGTTTGCGATGTTCTGGATCGGGTAGGTGATGGTGATGACCGCCACTTCTCCCATGCCTTTGATGTCCCGCCACACCGGGGGCACGATCACCGATTCGTTTTTGAGGTTTGCCAAAGCGTCGTTGGTTCCTTCCCAGCCTCCATCCATCAGCTCCACCAAGCCGTTCCGCCGGGTATAGGTCGTGATAAACTGGCCTTTGGCGTTGCTTCCCGGGGTGTTTCGGTATTGGTCGTCCATGCCGTCCAGGGCATTGGGAAACCAGGCGGTCCACAATCCGATGAAGTTGGCGTTATACTCGATCAGGCTTCGCATGATGTCGTTATACATGGGGCGCCGGCGCTCTTCCAAAACGGTTTCAAATTCTCCCATAATTTGGGCGAGCATCTTGGCGGTAGTGAAATATTCTTCCATTTTCCGCTGGGTATCTACCGCATGGGCGTGGGCTATTTGTTCGACTTGGCTGTAGGCTGACCGCAGTTGCAATTCCCGGGACCGGGAAAGGGTAATAACCGCCGAAACAGAAATAACTACCGCTATAATTCCTATAATAATAATACTTAATTTTGTATTTAGTCTCATTATATTATAGTATCGAATATTATGAGTAAAAATTCAAGGGAGCCCCGAAGCCGGTTGGGGAGAAAACTAAAAAAAATGAAATTTATTGCAAAAATCCGCTTCAGAAAATCCCGGGACGCGCCGATATTAGATAATCTAAGGCGTGTAATGGTGTCGAATTCCCCCATACATTTTTCCAATAAAATCCTGCAACGGCGTTTTAAGGAATTCCTCAATCCCGATGCAGACCGGTATCTGATACTCAAATCGCTTTTGGATGAATTATACCTCAGCCCCTTCGGGATAGGCATAGCCGGAAACCGGCATCTGTTTCTCTCTTCCCAAGGGTCGATTTCCCGATTATTTAAAGAAAAAACCCCGGAGGGCCAGCATTCCATCATCCTCATCGCCCACTACGACCGAGTCCCCAACAGCCCCGGAGCAAACGATAACAGCGCCGCCGTCTTCGTCCTCACCGAAGCCGCCCTCAAATTGCGGAAAGATAAAATACGGAAATGGCTCATCATCTTCACCGATAAAGAAGAAATTGCCCATGGCGAAGGCATCCGGGACCAGGGGGCCTACACCCTCGCCAGGGGCTTGCAAAACGCCGGCCTGGGAGGATCCCGGTACTACATCTTCGACGCCTGCGGCGTCGGAGATACCCTGATTATCTCCACCATGGCGGATTACCTGATGAAAGACGAAGCCGGCCCCGGAGTCTCCCGGACCCGGATCCAGGTGCGCCAACTCAGAGCCAAAGCGTTGGAAACCGCCCGGCATCTCCGGATGGAACGGGTGCGCCTTATCCCCACGCCCTTTTCCGACGATGTAGGCTTTTTGCGAGCCGGTATTCCCGCGCAGACCATCACGATGCTCCCCGCCGCGGAAGCCGAAGCTTTCGGCGCCCTCCTGCGGACCAAGCCGGTCTTCGCGGACGCTCTGGTCAGCCGGGACGCCCAAGGCAAATGCGACCCCAAGCTCATCCCCGAAACTTGGCGGCTCCTCAACGGACCCGAAGACAGCGAGGGCCGGCTCACTCCTCAGCACTTCCCTCTGGTAACCCGCTTCATTTGCGCCCTCTGCAAAGCCAACTAACCCCGGCGGGCTTGACAAAAAGATATAATTGCACCTAGGATAGCTTATGTTGCCCCGAGGATCGAAATTAGCTCCCCGCATCGCGGGAGGATTTACCGTGATTATTGCGGTGGTTATAGGCGTGGGTTTGGGCTTATCCTTAGCCGAAACCGCGAATATCAAAAATCAGGAGAACTTTACCGAATTTACCCCCGCGCTTCCCACTAAAATCCTCGATATTAACGGCGTGCTCATCACGGAATTTTCCGCCGACGAAAAACGCGAGTTAGTGGCTTTAAGCGACCTGCCCCGGCACCTCATCAACGCGGTTCTCGCCCGGGAGGACCCGGACTTTTATTCCCACAAAGGCTTCAGCGTCCGGGGCATCGGCCGAGCCGTCTACGGCAGATTCACCGGCCGAAACCTTGGCGGCGGGTCCACCATCACCCAGCAAATCGCCGGCACCCTCTACACCGACCGAAGCGAGCAAACCCTCAAACGCAAAATCAAGGAACTCTGGTGGGCGTTGCAAATGGAACGCCGGTACACCAAAAACGAAATCCTCGAACTGTATCTGAATTATGTATACATGGGACCCGGAACTTTCGGGGTAGAAGCCGCAAGCAAAT
>JAIRPY010000073.1 GCA_031256905.1 Spirochaetaceae bacterium | reverse complement strand
ATCTTATAACCGGCGAAACGGATAAACCCGATTTCGGACAGGTTGTTAGGCAACTAGAAAATATTATAGAAGAACTAAAAAAACTATAATCCCCGCAAAATTTAGCGAGGAATAAAACTAAAAACAGCCGTATTTCTAATCTATCATATTTTTGCCAACATAAATTTTCCGATTTTTGAAAAATATTTTTTATTTTTTCCAAAAATATCGTTTTTTAGCCAGTATATGCGAGTTAAATATTTATTAGTAATATATAAAACACTATACAGATATGATATAAAATAAGCTCATTAAGTAACTTGACAAACTGATATAAGTCTTTATAATATTATATACTGATAATACAAGGAAATAGGAAAAGTTTTGTATTGTTTTCCAAGCTTGTGACGCGGGTTCGACTCCCGTCGGCCGCTGAAAATAATTTTTACTTCAAAATCTTTTGTATAGGAAAATCGTTACTCTAATGGCGGGAAATAGCCGGTAGTATCTCGGCCGGAACGTTCCATGAGATATACTTCAACTTCCAGAGGCAGGTACGCTCGGCCGAAATCGGTTGCAAGCTGGGACCGGTAACTGAAAAGATACGAACCATTCGGCGCGGAAGCGACGCCCTTGATGACTCGGCTGACCCCTTCAGGACGGTAAAGCGACATAACCTGCCCTCCGGTTTGAGCGCAAAGGTAACGTATTTTGTCATCCGCCGGGGAATCCCCCACAATTACCGCATGAAATATAATACTATTATTCGCAAGGTACGCGCTTAATTCCGCAAGGCTGTATTGTTCAAAAGCCATATCTCCCAGACTGCCGGCCCCGACGAAAACCACGGCGCGTTTTTTTTCTCCGGGAAGGATGTCCGTTGCCGCGAGGCGCAGTCCCAAGTCGAAACGCCAGTTAGGGCTGTAAGCGGCGTTGTTTCCCCGGGCGGCGCCGGATATGCCTGCGGGGATGCGTTCTTTTACGGGCTGTTCTCCTGCGGAGACCACGGAGACCACGGTTCCGGTAAAATCTTTAACAATATCCCGAACTGCGGCGACTAAATCTTCCTGTAAGCCGAGGGTGTAGGGAGATCGCTCCATGAGAATAGTAATGTCCGCGTTATTAGAGCGGTAACCTGCGCCTAAAAAGTTTTGTTCCCCCACGGGATGTCCTTTTTCGCTGAGGAGGAAGTTCCGGGCGTCCAGCCCGACGATGGGACGGCGCAGACGGTCCTCTACGGAAATTTCTACCGTGACCAAGGGGAATCGGTCGGCGACGACCCGCTCGATTTGGACGAAAATTCCGGAAGCCATATCGCTGGATCGGGTCATGATGGCGACTTCATCTTTTTGGAAATTGGCGACTAAAATATTGCCGTTTTGGTCCATGGCCGCGCCGACAATCCGCATTCCGGTATTGCCGGCCGCGCCGAGGCTACGAATAATAGCCGAATCCACATCGATAAGGATAATCCGGTTTGTGTCCGCGGCTAAAAGCCGGCCATCCGCAAGAAACCGGAGGCTCTCAGGACCGAAAAGCCCATCCTTGAGCAGAATCCCCAAGTATATGCCATTGCCGTCGAACATATAAATTTGTTTTGTGGCGTTATCCGCCACGTAAACTCGGCCGCCCCGAACCGCAAGGCCGGTGGGAGACAGAAACCCCGGAAATCCCGGGGTTTTATTGCCGAAATCGAGAATAAATGTTCCGTCCGGGTCGAATTTGGAAATCCGGCGAGTTCCGTAATCCACAACAAACAAATAACCCGCCTCATCGACCGCGATGTTTTGGGGACCCACAAAAGAACCTGCCCCTTGCCCCTTGGTCCCGATGTAATACTGCCATTCCCCGGCGGCGTTGAGGACGCTCACTCGGCCGCCCCGGTATTCGGAAACGAACATTCGGCCGTCCGGTCCTTGAGCGAGGTCGTAAGGGCGATCAAAGCCGTTCAGGGGTCCCCGCAGACGGCGGCGGACGATTCCGTTCACATCGATCTGCACAAGCTCATTACTGCCATAGGCCACAACCCAGGCGGTCCCATCTTCGAGGGGCAGAATCGATGTGGGCTGGCGGAAGTAAATGGTATTTTTATACTGCCCGGGGTATCGGCCCGATTCCACATAGCGCACGCCGTCTTCTACAATAGAAAGGAGACTGCGCCGGTTTCGCACGGTTTCGATGCGGCTTCCGAGTAAAAGGGCTTCTCCGGAAGCCGGGGCGTATCCTGCGACCGCGGAACGCCACTGCCGGAGCGCGGTTTCTTCCAGCCCGGACCGGTAATAGGCCCGGCCGAGCCAATCGAGGAACCGAGGCTCTCCGGGCTGAAACGACAACGCCCGCTCAAACGAGAGGATGGCCTCGTTAAAGGAGTACCGGTTATAGGCTTGCACGCCCAGTCTGAATTCTTCTTGAGCGTACAAGGCATTTCTGTCTGCCGCGCTGTAGCTCTGCTGGGCGGATATTATTCCAACCGACAGCCATAATACATACCCGCAAATCATCCGTCTGCTGTACGTCAGTTTAAGGATGATTTTTAGCCTATTCATCCAGCCTCTCCTGCTACGATTTTGATGTGATTCCGTATTTCTTTTTGTTGCGGCGCGAGGGCTAAATCCAGGGCCCGGCGGAGCCAATTTACCGCTTCTTTGTGATTTCCGTTTTTGAAGTACGCCCATCCTAGGGAATCAAGGTAGGAGGGATTTTTAGGATTCATATCTACCGCCTTTTTACAGAAGAGCAGTCCGTTTTGAGGATCCATCGCTGTATCTACGAGAATGTAGCCTAATCCATTTATAGCGGTAGCGTTATTATTATCCAGCTGGAGGGCTTTTTTGTACAAATCCACCGCTTTTTGGTACTGCCGGTCTGCCCAGGCTGTGTAGGCTAAGATCGTATAGACCTGCACCGACTCGAAGCCGCTTTCGGTGAGTCTGGCGATTTCGGATTCCGCCATTTTGGACCGCTTGGTGATGACGTAGATATAGGCCAGGGTCATTCTGCACTGATTGATTCGCAGGGCATCCTGGGCGCCGGTTACCACCTGTTCGAGGTAGATCAGAGCCTCGTCAAATTCTTCGAGCTTAGTATAACATAACCCCAAGTAATAGGCAAGCTCCAGGGACTGGGCGTCATCATCCGGCTCGATTCGATCCGAAGCCTTGAGAAAGGCCTGGACCGCCAACTCCCAACGCTTCATATTGTACAGCCGGATGCCTTCTTCAATCGTTCCTATCATAACGCCCCTCCTGTCTGTTTTTTTTTCTCCGGTTTTTTCCGCCGGTCTTTCCAAAAGTTTTTCCATGTTTTTCCCCTTTCTAAAGTTTTTTCCAAGTTACGGCTTGAGCGCGATGCCCGGATAGTTCGGAGCGTTTCCCGTTTCTTGCCGTACTATGGGATGAATATATATTTGGCTAACAGACACCAGGCCCTGAGCTATGGCGTCTCCGTCGGAACCTTCTTCCGGCTTGCCGGTAAGATCCCCGAAATTTACGAAACAGCAGACCCGTCCATCTTGGGATGTGAAGATTTCGAGGCTGTCTTTGTACCTTCTGATGCAGGGGAAGGTGGAAATCATCCCTTTGAAATGGGGGATGTTGGGCATATTTACGTTGATGAATAGGTCTTCCCGCCACATTCCGGCGAATTCTTCCAGATGGTCCGCCGCGAAGTTCGCGGTTTCCTGCCAGCAAAAAGGAGCTTTTCCCGCCAACGAGAGGGCTATCCCGGGGATGCGGTATAATCCCGCCTGCCGAGCCGCCCCAGCGGTGCCGGAGTAAAGAATGTCAGTGCCGATGTTTGCCCCCGCGTTGATGCCGGAAACTACGATGTCCGGCTTTACCGGCAACGCGCCCATCACGCCGAGCATTACGCAATCCGCCGGGGTCCCGGAACAAGCCCAGGTATCCGGTCCATGTTTGTCGAGCCTCAGAGGATTGGAGAGAAACGATATTGCCTGGGACACCCCGGAACGATTGGTATCCGGCGCAATGACATACACCGTATGGTAAGTCCGTCCCCGCAGACTTTCCGCAAACACCGTAAGTCCTTCGCCGTCTATTCCGTCATCGTTTGTTAAAAGTATATTCATAAAGCCTTCATCCTCCAGTCCGAAGTCCTCCCCTACTTATTATCGATTTCTAAAAAATAAATATTAGTTTTTTTTCGGAGGTATTTGAGGAATGCGCCGGACCTAGACGGCCGAGTTTTTCTTGATCGATTGTCGCTGAGGGCCTATACTCGCTTTTAAGGAAAAATATATGCGGACCTTGGTTGCGCTGATTTCGGTCTTTGCCGGTACGGTTGGGCTTTTCCCCCAGGAGAGAGTTTCATGTCTGTCCCGGCGGATGGGACTGGCCGGAACGGCTTGTTTGTGCCGGTCCTGCATAGGCTGGAGTATATCGGTATAGGCGGGGTCGCCGGATTGAGCTTTTTGGGCTACCGCTATCAGCCCGTCGGTTATCCCCGAAAAGGCGGAAGCCGCCGCGACCTGCCCGTCCTGTTTCTGTTTGAGAATTTCGATAACTTTGCCGAGGGCTTCAATGGACCCCAGGGAAGTACCGCCGAATTTTACACCACGCATAGTCTAGTAATACCGGGTTTCGGTTTTTGTTTCAAGAGGTTTTTTCTTTCGCTTTTTTTAAATTTTTCTAAAAAAGTTTTTTCTAAGATAAAAACCTGAAAAGTCTTTTTTAATTTTTTTTTTTTAACGAAGAAAAACCAAAAATTCTTTCCGGCAGAAAAAAAAAAAATTCTTTTTAATGGAAAAACCGGATGTCCCGGGATAAGATTATATAGAAGGCTTAAAGACAAGCGTATTTTTGCTTCACAGGCGGATAAATATGAAAGATAAATATGGATTTTTCGCTATTTTGCGAGATATTATAGGAAAATTTTACAAGAAACGCAATTCGGAAACGGATAATGCCCGCGTTTTTGCGAGAAATATGGTATTAACTCGGGAAGTCCAGTGGCTTAGGGCGGAAAATGCTAACTTAAAGCAAAACGTCCAGCGGGTTCAGGCAGAAAACGCGAATATTTCGCGGGAGAACGCTGAGTTGATGCTGGAAATTCAGCGGGTTCGGACAGAAAAGTCCGAATTTTCACAGAAATCCGAATTTTCACAGAAAAATGCGGAGTTGACGCAGGAAGTCCAGCGGATTCTGACAGAAAAGGCTTTGCTTTACAAGGTAAACGCGGAGTTAGAACGAGATGCCGAGCAGGTTCGGACAGAAAAGTCCGAACTTTCGCAGAAAAATGCATACTTAGAACGAGTGTCCCAGCGGGTTCAGGGCGAAAAAGCCGCGCTTGCCGAACAACTTACCCAAGCTAACGCAGAAAAGGCTTGGCTTGTACAGGCAAACGCAGAGTTGGAACGAGACGCCCAGCGGTTTCTGGCGAATAACGCCGCGCTCTTGCATAAAAACATCGCGCTCTTGCGGGAAAACGCGGATTTAGCGCGGGTATCTCAGCAGGTTCAAGAGGAAAACGCTGATCTTTCGCAGAAAAATGCTGAGTTGACGCAGGACGCCCAGCAGGTTCTGAGCGAAAACGCGGATTTAGCGCGAGACGCCCAGCAGGTTCAGGCGGAAAAAGACGCGCTTGCCGAACAGCTTACCCAAGCAAACGCAGAAAAAGCTTGGCTTGTACAGGCAAACGCAGAGTTGGAACGAGACGCCCAGCGGATTCAAACAAAAAACGCCGAACTTGCCGACCAGCTTACTCAAGCCGAAACGGAAAAGAACGGCTTGCAGGCGGAAATCAAAAATCTGAAAAAAACCGTCCAAAAAAACGCTGAGAAAATA
>JAIRPY010000104.1 GCA_031256905.1 Spirochaetaceae bacterium | reverse complement strand
ACAAGATGCATAATATTACCGGCAGTTTGTGGGGCCGGCGGTTCTTTTCGAGAATAATCAAGGATGAGGCGGACTTTACGAGGGTGTCGGAGTACATCGATGAGAATCCCGTGAAGGCTAGTTTGGCGAAGAAGCCTGAGCAGTGGCGTTTCGGGGGGCTGTTCCACCGGCTGAGGCGCATCCTCGGCATAATCGACCCCCTCCCAGACCCAGCAACGCTCTTCACCCCAAACCCAATCCCACCGCCGACATAACCAAGTGTCAGACATAACGCTTTTCGGTAATTCTATGATATTCGTCTCTAAAAATGGCAATAAAAGCAAATTTGGCGACTGCCATCAGCTTGCTCCCAAGCCGTTGCAACACAATTTCCATGTATTCCCGATGATACCGTAAATGAACCATATTTTTCTCTTTTTTGCCAAAATAAATTACAATTACATCCGTTAGAATTGAACAGTTCTCATTTTTATTGGAAATAAGAATTTTATTTTTGACAATTAACAAATGTCATTGATTAATGTCTGACACTTTGGTAGAGGGGACGCGAGTATCTGGCACTCCTCGCGTGCGAGGTGGCAAACTGGCGAGGACTGGTTGATTATGGACTGCTGATTCGTTACATAATAGGTATGCAAAGTCTTTTTTGTGAACTTCTGCGGAACACGCCGGCGGTCTTGGGTGTACAAAAACTTGAATTTCGCTGGCCTGGATTGAGTCCGCGGGGGGGGCAATTTTTTATGTTGAGACCGGAGCGGACTTCGAGGTTTTTGGGCAGACCGATTAGTGTTGCCGGCTGGGATTCTTCATCTGTGGCGTTTCTTGTTGCGGTCCGAGGCAGGGGAACTGCGGAACTTGCCGCCCTGCAACCGGGAGAAAAAGCCGAGTTGATCGGACCTTTAGGCAATACCTGGCGGGATATGTATCCAATTCATCAAAACATTGCTCTTGTGGGCGGAGGCATTGGGATTGCGCCTCTGCTTGCCTTTGCTACGGAACTTATTCCCCAAACATTTGATTTTTATGCGGGCTTTAAGACTGGTTCGTTTGGGCTTGAAGGCTTGAAAGCTCGTTCTCTCATTCTGGCCAGCGATGATGGAAGCGTGGGAATCTGCGGACGGATCCCGGATGTGTTGGAGTCTGTTCTGGAGTCGGCAAAATATCGGGGAGTGTATGCTTGCGGACCGCATATTATGCTGAAAACCGTAGCTAATGCCTGTAAGGAGTATGCTATTCCCTGTTTTGTCAGCCTGGAACGGCGCATGGCGTGCGGCGTGGGGGCGTGTTTGGGTTGTACGGTCAAAACGGTGCGGGGCAATCGTCGATGTTGCGCGGACGGACCAATTTTTAAGGCTGAGGAGGTGATCTTCGATGTCTGGCACTGATCTTTCGGTTGTGATTGGGGGGGTACGATTTAGGAATCCGGTTATTGCCGCGTCTGGAACTTTTGGCTATGGGCGTGAGTATGGTGAACTTGTGGATGTATCCGACCTTGGAGGGATTTGTACCAAGGGACTTACGTTGGAGCCTCGGTCGGGAAATGCCGGAGTGAGACTTCACGAAACTCCGGCGGGGCTTATGAATTCGATTGGGCTTGAAAACCCCGGTCTTCCGGAATTTCTTGAGAAGGAGTTGCCCCGGCTTAGGGAACTTGGTCCGGCGGTGATTGCTAATCTTTCGGGATCGAGTCTCGAATCTTACATCGAAGGAGCGAGACTGCTCAACGATTCCGGGGTTGATATGATCGAGTTGAATATATCTTGTCCAAATGTGAAAGCTGGAGGCATGGCCTTTGGGCTTGATGCGGCGGCGGCGGTTTCGGTGGTGAAGCCTGTGCGCTATGTTTGTTCCTGCAAGCCCTTGATGGTGAAACTTTCCCCGAATGCGCCGGATATTGTCGGGGTTGGGCGGGCCTGCGCGGAGGCTGGAGCGGATGCCCTTTCTCTTGTGAATACTTTTAAGGCTATGGCGATTGACATACACAAAAGAAAACCGGTATTTGACAATCTTTATGCCGGGCTTTCGGGACCGGCTATTCGTCCTATAGCTGTCCGGATGGTTTGGGAGCTTCGGGATGAAGTGGATATTCCTATTGTGGGTTTAGGCGGAATTGGCTGTCCGGAAGATGCGCTGGAATTTCTTTTGGCTGGGGCGGCGGCGGTTCAGGTTGGATCAGCGACTTTCGCGCATCCCCGAAGTATGAGCGAAATTATTGCAGGTATTGCGGAGTATATGCGAAAGAAGGGGCTGACTCGGCTGGCGGAACTAGGTTTAGAGCGGCGGGGCCCTAGCGGATGACGCCGACTTTGAGGAGTCCTGCGTTGAGCGCGCCGCAATGGATGCCCTGGGCTATGGCGTCCCGGAGGGGTTTGCTGTCGTCCAGCCCGGCGGCGAGTCCGGCGGTGAAGGCGTCTCCGGAGCCGGTGGTGTTGACAGGCGGGACCGGCGCGAAGGGGTATAGGCGAATCGTCCCCTCTTCGGTGAAGCGGACAGGTTTTGCCCCGTCGGTGAGGATGATTTGGCATCCGTACCGTTCCGCGAGGTCGGCGCATATCTTTTCTATCAGGCCCTCCGGATCCGGCATTACCTGGTTTCCCTGCACAAGTTCCGGCGCAAAGGTCCCGGCGAATTCGAGCAGATTCGGTTTAATCACCTCTGGTTCGTATATCAGGCTGTTTTTCAAGTCTTCGCCTCGCAGATCGAGGATGATCTGTTTTCCTTTGGCTTTTGCGGTTTTCACGAAAAACGGCACAAGTTCATCGGAAAAGCCTGGAGCTTTAGTGCCAGAGATAATAAGCCATCGGCAATCCGGCAGGAGCCGTTCAAAGGCTTCGCGGAGGCGAGATTCGGTTTCCGGCGGGACCGGCTCGGATTCTTCGACCAGTTCGGTGACGCTTTTATCCGCATCGTTTATAAGAGTATGGCAAAATCGAAGATTTCTATCGCTTTCGACCCAGGAGACGGACAACCCGTCCTTCTCGCAGAGGCGCAGGAACATCGGGCGGAACATCCCGCCCAGCTGGGTCAAATGCCGGCAAGGTTTTCCCAACTGCGTGAGAACCCGGGTCGTGTTGATGCCTTTGCCGGAGGCATCCAATCTGTAGCGGTTGGTTCGGTTTACCTTATCCATAATTAAATCCGAAAACCGCAAAGTTTTTTGAAGGGTTGGATTCATACAAATTGTAAGAAAAGACATATCTAAAGTTTATACGAAGATTCGGCTATCCGCCAGTCCAAAGAAAAGTTTAGAAAAAATCGGTATACTCGTTTTTTATGGAAGAAAAATATCTTCGTCCCAGTTGGGATGCCTATTTTATGGAAGTCTGCGATGCTATAGCGAAACGCGCTACCTGCGGCCGGGGACGTTCGGGCTGTGTGATAGCGAAAAATAACCAAATTCTTGTGACCGGCTATGTGGGCGCGCCGGCGGGGTTGCCGCATTGCGATGAAGTCGGGCATCAGCTTAAAAAGACGCTCCATGAAGACGGGTCCCTTACAACCCACTGTGTGCGGACGGTTCATGCGGAACAGAACGCGATCTGCCAAGCCGCCAAGGGAGGGATAAGTATCGCCGGCGGAACTCTTTACTGCCGCATGACTCCGTGCCGTACCTGTGCGATGCTTATCATCAACTGCGGCATTGTCCGGGTGGTCTGCCAGCGGCGGTATCATGATCCGGCAGACTCGGAGCGGATGTTCCAGCAAGCCGGAGTGTCCCTCGAATACTTTTCCCGGGAAACCGAATCCTACGACGAACAATAGTGCCAGACATACGTCGACTTGGGGTGTAGTCTTGGGCGATTTAGTGCCAGACATACTTTGATGTCTGGCACTATTGGCGGGCGGGCTACTTGGGTTTAGGCAGACATATTGGTGTCTGGCACTAAATTTGGCGGGCGGGCTAGTCTCGGGTACTTGGGGTGTAGTCTTGGGTGATTAGGTATTTCAAGTACAGTTCTTCCAGCGTTTTTTTGGGCCCTGGCGCGGCAATCCATTTGCGGGAATTTGCTTTATCCCGGCGGTCAATAAAAAAGTTATAGATCACTCGGGGGTCCATATCGGCGTTTTCGATTAAGCCGTATCCGGAATGTTCCAGGTAATAGTGAATATCCTCTTCGCCAACTGCGCTGATGTTGAGGCGGGAAAGCCAGGCTCGAATCATTTCGATTTCTTCATAGGTCAGGCCGAAGAGAAATTCTTCTAAAGCGTATCGGGTTTCGTTATAGTCTAGTTGGGCGGTTACGAAGTTCTGCCAAGTTTTATCCATATCCATTGAAATACGGATCAGCTCGCTGGCTCCTTCCATGGTGCCGAAACTTGGGGGGGTTTTGTCCCGAATAAGCCACAGGGTTTCCAGGGCCCGAATGTGGTAATTTCCTCGGGGATCACTGCCGGTTTCCCAAAAGTTTATGAGGTCATTTGCCAGTCCCATCCGGAGGTCCCGGGAAAAGGATGGGTCCTCCAGGCAGGAAAAATACACCGTTTCCGACATGAGGGTGCATATAATTGAAAAAAGCACATCCCGTACCGGGGTGTGGAAAGAAGCGATGTCCTTCACCAGTTTGTGGAGCATCGAAAATGCGTTGTACTTGGCCACGAGGAACATTCGTACTGCTGAAACCCTGGTCGGAATGTGAAAAATATACGAAACCGACGCAAAGTGGGACAGGGTCTTCATCAAACTCTCGGAGTCCCGGGATTCTCCGCGCAGAACTTCTGCGGTATTTACAGAAGGAAATTCGGAAATTATATCCCCCAGGCGTTGGAGCGATGTAAACCGTTCTTTTACTAGGGAACATTCTTCGGGAAAAAGGGGGCTAAGATAGGCTTCGATGCTTTCTACAAGCTGTTTTTCGGTTTCTTTGAGAATGAGTAACGGTGAAATGGGCCTCGCTAGAGAAAAACACATACACATAACCTTATCCGGCCTGGGCGTTAAAAACAAGCCCTGTTTGTTCGGGCCGGTTCCTAGGTTTCCAAGGCGTTGATGGCGGCGATGTAGGCTTTTATGGAGGATTCGATGACGTCGGTGGAGACGCCTCGGCCGTTGCGGCGGCGGCCTTCCCAGATGATGCGGACCATGGTTTCTCCTTGGGCGTCTTCGCCGCCGGTGATGGCCCGGAGTTCGTAATGTTCGAGGGCTGGTTCTTTCCCGATGATTTGATTGATGGCCTTGAAGGCCGCGTCGATGGGGCCATGGCCTACCGAGGCTTGTTCGAGGATTTTTTCGTCCTTGTACCGGAGCCGAATGGTACTCATGGATGTGAAGGAGGAACCGGAATTGACGACCCAGCCGTCGAGATGGTAGGTTTCGGGGCTTGCGCCGGATTCGCCCAGGACTAGAGCTTCGATGTCCAAATCGCTTACGATTTTTTTCTTGTCCGCGAGGATTTTAAATTGAAGGAATGCGGTTTCGAGGGACTCCGCCGGCAGACCCAATTCCCGCAGGCGTTCCTCGAAGGCGTGTTTGCCGGAATGTTTGCCTAGAACCATGCGGTTTTTGGGAATTCCTATCGAGGCTGGGGTCATGATTTCGTAGGTTTCCCGATTTGCGAGAAGGCCATGCTGATGAATGCCGGCTTCGTGGGCGAAGGCGTTTTCGCCTACAATGGCCTTATTGGGCTGGACCTTTACGCCGGTGACCTGACTTACCAGGCGGCTGGTAGTGTAGATTTGGGATGAGTTGATGCGGGTATCGGCCTGGAGAAAATCCCGGCGGACCCGCAATCCCATGACAATTTCTTCGAGAGAGGCGTTGCCGGCCCGTTCGCCGATGCCGTTAATGGCGCACTCTACCTGATCCGCGCCGGCGCCGACGGCCGCGAGGCTGTTCGCCACCGCAAGCCCCAGGTCGTTATGGCAATGCACCGAAATTTTTGCCTTATTTCCGATATGCCCTTTGATCCGCCGAATCAGTCCGGCAAATTCCTCGGGCATGGCGTAGCCGGTGGTGTCCGGCACATTCACAACCGACGCGCCGGCCTGGATGACGGCCCCGAAAACCCGGCATAAGAAATCCGGATCGCTTCGGGATGCGTCTTCGGCGGAAAATTCCACGTCGGAACAGAACTTTTTGGCGTATTTCACCGCGGAAACCGCCTGTTCCAGCATTTGATCCGGGCTTATCTTCAGTTTATACTCCAGATGAATCGGAGATGTGGCAAGAAAAACGTGAAGCCGGGGATGCGCCGCGCCCCGGAGGGCTTCCCATCCGGCGTCGATGTCTTTTTCGAGGCATCGGCACAAGCCCGCGACGGTACACTCGGTAATGAGGTCCCCGATGCTTTTCACGGCCTGGAAGTCCCCCGGACTCGATGCGGGAAAGCCGGCTTCGATTACATCCGGATAAAGCCGCTCCAGCCGTTTCGCGACCTCCAGCTTTTCCCGCAAATTCATACTGCATCCCGGAGATTGTTCTCCATCCCGAAGGGTGGTATCAAAAATTTCGATATTTCTCATAGTTTCTCCTCTTATTTCCCCAAGGGGGTAGCCCTGTTATACCTGAAAATTGCCTGAAAGGGAATAGCATTTCCCGGGGGTTTTGACTATTCTATCCCTATGAATACCGTAAATATTGGCATAATCGGCCTGGGGAACATGGGGACCGTCCATGGGATGCATATCAGCGGAGGTAAAATTCCGGGATTGGTTCTCACGGCCGTAGCCGACGCAAGGCCCGAACGCAGAACCTGGGCTGAAACCAACCTGCCCGCCGGGATAACCATTTTTTCGGACAGCCGGGAGCTTATCCGCAGTAAAACCTGCGATGCTGTTCTTATAGCCACGCCGCACTACCAGCATCCGGAGCTGGCTATAGCATCCTTCGCGGAGGGTCTCCATGTACTGTGCGAAAAACCCGCCGGAGTCTACACGAAAGAAGTCCGGGCCATGAACGCGGCCGGAGAGAAAAGCGGGAAAGTCTTCGCCCTTATGTTTAATCAGCGGACCAATTGTATCTATCGAGGGATGCACGACCTCGTGACCTCCGGAAGGATGGGACAAATCAAACGAGTAAGCTGGATCATCACCGACTGGTATCGCACCGAAAGCTACTACAAGTCCGGGCAATGGCGGGCTACCTGGGCCGGAGAAGGCGGAGGAGTTTTGCTTAATCAATGTCCCCATCAACTCGACTTGCTTCAGTGGATCTGCGGAATGCCGAAGCGGATCCGGGCCTTCTGCCATAACGGAAAATGGCACTCTATCGAAGTCGAAGACGACGTCACGGCCTACCTCGAATATCCCAACGGGGCCACCGGCACATTCATTACCTCCACGGCGGACGCGCCCGGCACCAATCGCTTTGAAATCACCCTTGAAATGGGGAAACTCGTCTGCGAACACGGTATTTTAACCAAGTATCTGCTGGACCGCAATGAACGGGAATTCTGCAAAACCGCCCCCGGAGGCTTTGACAGTCCGGCCTGCACCCAAAGCGTCGTGGAAACCGATGGACAAAACGAACAGCATATCGGGGTTTTGAGGGCCTTCGCCGGGAAGATTCTGGAGGGAACTCCCTTGGTCGCGGAAGGTTCCGAGGGAATTTTCGGTCTTACCCTTTCCAATGGGATGCATCTTTCCTCCTGGCTGGACAGGACCATCGATTTGCCCCTGGACGAAGACCTATTTCTCCAAGAACTCAACAAACGCCGGGGGGAAGCTCCCGGGAGGCCTAGGCCTTGACCTGCCCGGGGCCCGTCCGTATACTAGAGAAAACATCTGCCTGTAGGCGGGAAGAATTCCGCCGGCAAAACGGGCTTGGATGAATACCAACATTATGACCAGAGGCATTTTACTAGCAGGAAACGAATCATCCTTGTCCGTCGCGGTGGCTACGGAAGCGGCCAAACGGGTTGAGCGGTTTGGGGCGGCCCTTATTCCTAACCGCTTTGCCGATCCTCCCGGGGAGAAAATCCTTCCCCCCGGGGAAGCCCTCATTCCCTTGGTGTGGAATCCGGGCAGTCCGGTTTCGGCCCGGACTCTCCTCATCGCCGCCGAAAACCGGCTGGAGCACATCAACGAAGCCCTTCTTATCTGCGCGCCCCCGGTCCTGCGTAAATTCCCGGAGGACCTTACCTCCTCCGAGATAGAACTCATGGTAAACGACCATATCAAGGGCTGGTTTTTCTTGGTGAAGGAGCTGTCGGCCCACTTCAAAGCCAGGCAGGCCGGAATCTTAGCTCTGGTCTTCTCCGAGCCGGAAATCAGCAAAGACGAACCCCCGGACGTGCTTGGTCCCGGGGCCTCCGCGGCCTTTCGGGCCTTCGCGGAAAACCTCACCGCCGGGGCCCCCCGGGAACCCTTTCAGATTATGGGATTCTCGGGCCCCCGTTCCGCCGACCCCAACGCCTTCGGGGCCTTCATCTTCAAAACCATCGAAGACGGAACAAAACGAAACGCCGGCAAATGGCACAAATTCGGCAAAAGTTTCTTCTCCCGCCCCCGCCCCTAGGACGCGCAAGTCCGGCGGGTCGGGACGCATAAGTCCGGCGGGTCGGGACGCATAAGTCCGGCAGGTACGGACGCATAAGTCCGGCAGGTACGGACGCATAAGTCCGGCCTCCCTAGTTTTCAAGGATGGTGATTTCCACCCGGCGGTTTCGGCGGCGTCCTTCGGGAGTGGCGTTATCCGCGACCGGGCGTTCCGCGCCGTAGCCCTGAATTACCACTCGGTCCGGGGTGCGGATCTTTTTCTTGATCAAATACTCGGCTACGGCTCCGGCCCGTTCTTCGGAAAGTTGCATTCGGCCTTCGGGCGTGCCGGCGAGGGCGGTATGGCCGCCGACCATAATATCCCGATTCTGGTATCGCTGGAGAATTTCCCCGATTTTATTCAGCTTTTCCAGTTCCCCGGGGAGCAGATTTGCCGAATCCGCCTGAAACTGGATGTCCTCCAGGGTGATGACGATTCCGTTATCGCTTTGCCGGACGGAAATATCCGGAATTTCCAAACGGTTAATATCTTCTATTATATCTTCTGCGATTTGGGGTTTATCCATGGATTCGGATTCGAGGATTTCCGCCTCGGCATCCCCTCGGAATTCCATGGTCACCCCATTGGACAGCTCGAATATCATGCGGAAATGCTCTTGATAAGCCGCGGGCTGGCCTAATTCGGGATTCCAAAATACTATTTGATCCGATTTGCCCATGATGCGGGTAGGATACATGGTCCCGGAAGCGGCTTCGGGTTCGGTAAAAATCTGGTAAGATACGGAAAACGTGGGATATTCCCGGCCCTCCCATTCCCGGTTTCCTAAAAACGTGTAATGAGCGGTGAAGGGAATCCGGTAGGGCTCGCTGATGCCGAAACTCTGCCGGAAATCGTGCATTTCATGCCCTTCTGCGGTCCAGGTATCCCCCGGTTTGAGGTCCCGGTTAGGGAAGACCGGCACATTCCGCACCACCGGCATATAATACTTTTTATCGATCTGCACATGCCCGAGGCGGTCCCGGTCAAATTCGGATTCGTATTCCTTGGCCCATTGGAAATTGGCTTCCGCCATATCCCCGACGCCGCGTTCCGCGGTTTGAAAAACCGCGCCATGGGACCCTACGCCATTCGTAACCTTCCGGACTTCCACCGCGATGCGGTTTAATATCTCCGAGCGATGGCTGAACCGCCGGTTAATAAAGACGTCTTCCTGGACGGTGGAAAGAATCCGGTATTTGTCTCCGGTTTCATGCTTATAGACGAACTGCTCCGCCCAGCTAGGAGAACACACCAGCATGAGGGCTATGCTCACCATATTTCGTAGATCTTTCATTCCTTTAAATATCGGCTATTGACATTATTTTTGCTATATACTATAAATAAGAAATCGGTAATAAAGCCGGGCCCATAGCTCAGTTGGTCAGAGCTGCGGACTCATAATCCGTAGGTCCCTGGTTCAAGTCCAGGTGGGCCCATTTATCAGGCGGAAAATGAAATATTGGGATGCCAACTGCACAATCCTGCAAGAAAAATATCCAGGACTTTTAGAGCAAATTGCCAAAGACCCCGGACCCTATCCAGTCCGGATAGAAACTTCCCAACCCGGGGAACCAACCCTTCTAGTAAAGGGACGATACGCCCATTCCCCCAGGGACCCGGTACGAGAAGGACGCCGCCTCGCGGAAACCCTATCCGAACACAATCCCGCGGTAATTTTAGGCTTCGGACTGGGCTACGCAGTAGAAGCGGCCGCGGAAAAAACTCCAGCCCGGCCGATTATCATCGCTGAAGCCCATCCCGGATTGCTGAAACCCGCTCTGGAAACCCGGGATCTCCGGGGCCTTTTTTCAAAGCATCGGCTTATTTTCGTGCTGGGCGGGGCCGGCGACGGCATTACCGGAGCTTTACAGGTCTGGGAAAAAATTACCCAAGAAAAAGCCTCGGCCCCCTCCCTTATTCGGAACCGATCCCTCATTACCCTGGATGAAGCCTGGTACGCCCAAGTCGAACGGCATATCAAAGTCTGGACCTTCAAAGACGATGTAAATACGGCAACCCTTAAACGATTCGGTCCGCGATGGGTCCGGAATATCGCCCGGAACCTGACGGCCCTTCGGGATCTTCCCGGCCTTCAGGGTTTGTCCGGCGCGCTGGATTTTTCCATGCCGGTCTTGCTGACTGCGGCAGGGCCCTCTCTGGACGAGGTCCTCCCGTTCCTCCCCGAAATGCGGCGGCGTTGTATTATCGTTGCGGTAGACACGTCCCTCCGAATGCTTGCCCGGGCCGGAGTTGAACCGGATTTTACGGTAGTTGCGGATCCTCAATATTGGAACACCCGGCATATAATCCCAACCCGAAGCTGTCTTATCGCCGAGTCCGGGGTGTATCCCTCGGTATTACGAGGCCCCTTTGCCCGGAGCTTGCTTTGTTCATCCCAGTTTCCCTTGGGGCAGTTTATCGAAGATCGGCTGGGGGCCAAGGGGCGGCTCGGCGCGGGCGGCTCGGTGGCGACTACCGCTTGGGATTTTGCCCGTCTTTTGGGACCCTCCAGGATTTGGATTGCCGGATTGGACCTGGCTTATCCGGCTCTGAAAACCCATGGCAAAGGCGCGCTTTTCGAGGACCGGGCCCTGGCAGAAACCACCCGGTTTAATCCTTTGGAGAGCTGGTCCGTTCGCGCGCTTCGGGAGGCCGGGCCTTTTTGGGGACCCTCCGGGGCCGGAGGAAAGGTTCTGACGGACCAACGGCTTTCCCTCTATGGGGCCTGGTTTGAAAATCGTCTGCAAAGGGTCCCGAAGATTCCCAATATCCGGCTTTCCGGGGCAGGCCTGGCCATCGCCGGCCTGCCGGTGGGGTCGGCGGACGAACTTCTCGCATTGCCGGCCTGCCGAGAAGAAGCGGACCAGTGTCTGCAAAACAGCTTCGCCCGAATCGACGCGGATTTTTGGGATTCCGCCCGGACCGCTCAGCGCGAAGCAGACTACGATGAGGCGGTCCGGGATTTGCGCTCCGGGTTGAGTCAGCTCCAGGCTTGGGCTGACGAAGCCGGGAGAATCCCGGATTCGCTGTATAATCAGGACCGGATCGTCAAAAAGCTGGAAGCCTTAGACCAGCGGATTCAAGAAAGTCCGGTGAAAGCCGTGGCGGGATTTCTTACGCCTCCGATTAGGACCCTAGAGGCGGATTTAGAAAACGAAGATAAGCCCTTTATTCGGCATTTAAAGCTGTCAAAAAAGATATACCGGTCCCTTTCCGACGCCGCAGGTTACATTCTTTCGGTTCTGCCTAAATATTAATTTTTTTTAAAAAACCCTAAAGTCAAATTCGGCATCTCCGATTATATAAATATCGGAAGGTAAAATCTATTACGGGTTTTCCTAAAATTGAAACGTAGACGATGCGCGAATCGACGTCCAGGCGCATCGTCTTTTTTTCCGCCCCATGGCATATCCCGGAAAATTTGCTATACTACCCGAGTGGAGCAGATAATTGCGCTTTGCGGAATCGGCGCGGAAAAGGCTTTGTCTCAAGAACTGAAAAAACTCGGCTTCCCCGGGGTGGAGCCGGGCTTTGGGAAGGTCCGGTTTTCCTCAGACCCAGAGGGGCTGTACCGCGCGCTTATGGGCTTGCGTTCCGCGGATAGGGTTTTGCTGGAAATCGCTTCGTTCCGGGCGGATACCTTCGACGCTCTTTTCGAGGGAACCGAAGCCGCCCCGTGGGAAAATTTCATTCCGAAAAATATGGGTTTGAGAATCGCTAAGGTCAGAACGAACCGTTCCGTCCTCGGGGCTGAAACCAGCATCCAGGCCGTGGTTCACAAAGCCGGGGCGACTCGGCTTTGCCGGCGGCAGGGGCTGACTCGGCTTCCGGATTACGGCAAAACCGCGGCCCTGCGGGTCTATATCGAAAAGAATCAGGTCTCTCTTTTGCTCGATCTTGCGGGGGAGCCGTTGTTTAAACGAGGCTACCGGAGCGAAGGAGGCCTTGCCCCCCTTCGGGAGACCACTGCCGCGGCGTTACTCCTCCTGGCCGGATGGCGCCGGAAGTTTCCCTTGTATGATCCGTTCTGCGGTTCCGGGACCCTAGCGATTGAAGCCGCGCTCTTTGCTTGGGATATGGCGCCGGGGCTGGGCAGGTCCTTCGCACTTTCGGACCTGCTTATCGGAAACCGGGACCTGGAGAGGAAGGTTCGGGAGAATTTTCTTCAAAAAATAAATTTTTCCCCTATTATACGGATTTACGGAAGCGATGCAGATTCCCGATCTGTCGCGCTTGCAAAAGCCAATGCGGAACGGGCCTACGAGCTTGCCCGGGGACTGCCGGTTTCGGAACGGGGCGTCCGGGCGGGGTTGCCGGATTTCAGGACCTTATCGTTTGACCGGGCTGTCGCGCCGGCCGGGGAGGGGCTTCTTATCACCAATCCGCCGTACGGGAAACGTCTTGGGGACCTGAAAACCGCGGAACAGACTTATCAGGCCCTGAGAGCTTTGGCTTCGGGATTTCCGGGCTGGAAAGCCGGGATTATCACGGATCATCCGGGCTTTGAGTCTTTTTTCGGGCGAAAAGCGGATTCCTGCCGGGAAATTACGAACGGCGCGATTCGGTCCTATTTCTTTCAGTATAATAAAGTATAAAAACGTCGCCGGGCAGTTTTAAAATCCGGCAGGACGTTTTTATAGGGCTTATTTTTTAGGCAGAAGGTTTGCCAGGTAATCCGCCAAAAGGCTGGGGTACTGGGCGGCGATTGCTTTTTCTGCGGCGGCGACCGCCCGATTTTCCGCTTCTGTTTGGGTCAAATGACCTTCTCGGCCGTTTATGTTGAAGGGAAATAAGACGCTGTTTTCAGCGGTGTCAACGAAATTGGCGTCGATTACATACCGGGTAAATTTATTCGACTGATTCGGATATTCAGCGGCATTGAGATTTACTTTTACCCGCAGAACATACCGGGAGTTATTGCCTCCGGTGCGAAATCCCTGTTCCGCCAGGGCCCCGGCAAACGCGCTTTTGATGCGGTCTGCCCGGTCGTTATCGATTTGGATAGCTACAGGAATCGCTTTGGCGATATTCGCCGCTTCTAAGCGGTAGTCGTCGCCTTTTTTGAGGTTTCCCGGATTTACGCTGGAGGATTTTCCAACTATGGTCAGCACATTGGCGTAGACTCGATTTACGTCGGCGATTGTGCCGGCCAGGCGATACCGGGAATATCCGTCCAGACTGTATTTTTCCGGGTCCGACATGGAGGTAAGATCGCTTATTATGCGCTGATTCGAGGCGATCATATCGGTATAGAGGGATGAGGCCTTTTCGCGGTCCAGCACGGCCGCGGCGTAATACGTGCGCCGGTCCTCCCACACATCCCGAATTTCCGCGCCGATGAGGGATTCCATTTCGGAAGAAGTTTTGATGGCGTTTTGGACTTCGGTATTTTCGGAAGAAACCTGCACGACTCCGTTTTTGACGGCTTCGGAATAGCGGGAAATCATCCGCAGGTCGGCTTGCACCGACTGCCCGAAAACCGCAACTAACGCGGCCAAGGCCTTCTTTTCCGCGTCGTTGCGGTCGATGCCGGAACTCGAGGCCGCGACATATTGGGATTCCGGATATACCGAATAGGGCGAATCAACCCATCCGGGTTTTGCAGAATCCGATGCGGCGACCGCATCGGATTCTGAAGAGGCCCCGGAACTCGCGCATCCCGAAAGCACAAGAAACCCCAGAAATGCAAACCCCAGAGTTTGCTTTTGAGAAAAATTTACTTTAAACATACAGTCTCCATTAAGTTAAGTTTGTTTTCCCGAATATACATTTTTTCTTGGGTGAAAGAAGCGAGGAGCGCGCCGTTTTTGGCGTAGTAATTGACGGTTACCGAATACACTCCCGGATCCACGGTGAGGCCTCCGATATAGACCTTTCCTGGAAAGTATCGAGATATCCGGAGGTCTGCCTGCTCGCTGGTTTCGGCTAAGACTTGGGCGCCGAGGCTCAGGATGCCCAGAACCAAAGCCGCCGAGATATCATCGGTTTTTTCCGCGGCCGCGCCAAGCGCGGAAGAGGTAAAACCCTTCAGGCTTCCCCGAATGATCGATTTGAGATAAATCACCTCAAGACGTTGCTTGAAGGTTTCTTGGGCGACGGCCTCGAGGTCTTCCAGAAGTTCCAGGGTGAAGGACGCGCCGGTATTGAGAACCGTTTCGATCCGGGCCGCGGCGGAAACCCGGGGACTCATCACCGGAAGGGCGATTTTAATGTACCTGAGGGACGGCAGGAACAGAGGGATTCGCAGGGTTTCCTCTTCTTTGATCGGAGATAAGCCGCTGAAACTCACCACATTAAGCCGGGCCTTTCCCGGAGGAATGGCTAGTTCGTCATCGAGGGACCTCGGCGCGGGATGAGGATACACCTTTGGGGCGGCGGCAAACGCGGCTTTGAGGTAAGTGTAGTCGATTCGGGCGTCGTCGTCGTACTTGCCCCCTCGGTAGAAGAGCATTCCCAAGTACCGGGCGAAGGCGGAATTGAAAAACCGGGTTTGCCCTCCAGGACTTGCCGGGGCGGAACCGGTTTTCTCTTCTGCCAGGTCCTGCAAATTCGTCAGAACTTCGCCGTATTTGTCAGCGAGAAAGGACAGCTTTTCGTTCATCCGCCGGATTTCAACCAGAGCGTCTTCGTACTTATTTAAATGGTAATAACTCAAGGCGTTGAAAGCGTTGCTATAGATGTCTTCGTAATCTTCTCCGGGGTAATCTTTTACGGTATCGTTGAGGATGTACGAAGCGATTTCTTGGGTTATACTTTTTGTGAAGGCTTCGGCTATAGCTTGTTCGGCCCTTTGGAGCAGTTCCGTGGAATCCCCGTACTCTCCTGCGTAATGGGCCAGTATTCCCTTGTCAAGGTAATACAGCACTGGGTCTTTGTAGATTTTATTTTTGTTTTTTTCGAGGACTTCGAGGCTGTCTGCGTAATGGCCTTTGTATGCCGGGGCGTCGACTCGGGCGGAGGCGTCGGAGGCGCAGGAAACGAACCAGCAGATCGGGATGAAAAGGAACCAAGAAAGGACTGGAGATTTCATTTTTCCCTTAGTCAGATTTTTGCGCGATGCTCAAGGTCCATACGGATTTATCTCCCGGATTGGTCCAGGTATCCAGAATGTAAAACCCTCGAAGTTTGCCGGCCGCTCGGATTTCTTGGGTGTTGCTTGAGGCGACGTCGAAGGCTCCCGGTCCTCGGGTGGAGGTTATTTCCTCTTTTGCCGAACCGTAAAGGCCCGTAACGATGGAAAAAACCGAGTTTTCCCAGGAAGCGGTTATCGTATCCGCGTATTTGGCTCGGGCTCCTGCGTAGCCTAGGCCGACGGTATAGCCCGGGATTACCGGGGGCGCGTCGACCCAAGCGGGTTTTACGGAATTTTGGAATGACGAGGACCGGTACGGGATCGAGACTGGTTCCGGGGGCTGATATCGGACCCTTACGAATACGGTGCGGTTGGTTTCAAGCACGTCGGTTTCCGGGTCGAAGGCGAGGGCTTCGGTGTAGGCGGCGGGGTCTCCGTAGATGAGGGATGTTTCGGTTTTGGACTGGTAGTCGAACACTCCGGCGCCTATATTGGTAAAAGAAAGGAGTCTGCCTTCGACCAGGGTGAAGACGGCAACTTTTTTGGCGGCTTCTTCTAGGGCGAGTTGGATGGATTCTTCTTTTTTTGAATAGATTCCCGCGCATCCATGGAAGATGAGGCTTCCTGAGGGTCCGGAGCCGGCGTCCCAAAATGGGTTATTCTCAGACTGGGGGGCGGATGCCGGGGTTTTTGCCGGAGAAGGACTGCCCGGGCATCCGGCGAAGAATATACAAGCCAGCAGTATAAAATTTTTCAGCAGTTCGGGCCTCCTAGTCCGGAGTGCGGGGGGGACCCGCACTGATACCTTAATCTCTTTCTATGGTTAACGGTTTTTCATTACTTTTCGCCAACTGAGCGTCCATCATTTCGAGGGCTTGGTTTGCCTTGAATTCCGCGTAATTTGCGGCTTCGCTTTCGAAGATGCCGGCTAAGGCGTTTTTGGCGTCGGCTTTTCTGTATTCGACTCGGTACCACCAGTACCCGTTGGGGGCTCGCCATTTTTGGTTATCGATGAGGCCGCTGAGTTTGGCTTCGGTGAGGGTCCGGCTTACGTCTTCTTGGAGAGAGAGGTTGGTTTGCTGAGCTGAGGTTCCCGCGTCTCGGTTATAGTCGGTGAACATAGCCTGGACCTTCGAGTCGATCTGCCGGGCGATGGCCACTACGGCTCGGTTTCTCGCGGAGGTCATGGAAAAACTTTCGCTTGACTGCTTTGCGCTTCCGATTCCCCAAATTACGTCTTCCGGGGCAATTTCGTTGATCCACGGAGGGATGTTGGGATCGTTGTACGGGGCGGGGGTCCCGGTTTCCGTTGATTTAGCCGAAGAACTGCAAGCTCCCAGAACCCACAACAACGCTATTCCTGCAATGACCATACTGCCTCTTTTTATGAGGGCAATTTTCATAATACGCTCCTTAAATGCTTGGGTAAGATTAAAAAACTAAGCATTTCAACCACAAGTATAGCGCATTCTAATTTATTTTTCTATATTTTTCTCTTCATTATTAAAAAATTTTTTTTAGGAAAAATCGGGATTTTTTATTCGGCGGAATTGCTCAAGCCAAGCGGTTACTTCGGGTTTCCGCACCTTCCGATACCGCCGGTAAGTGCTGTCTTCTTCGGTTTGGGCCTTAGCCAAAGCCTCGGCCGGAAGGCGGGGGAGGTCTGTTTTTTTTACCTGTACCGTATAGGAAAATCCGGTTTGCCTAATCTGTACTTCGCAGTGGTTCAGCAGAATATACTCTCCGGCTTTTACCGGCAAAAGCCGGAATTCCCGGACAATTTCCCCAAAAGCGGCGGAAGTCAGAGAAAACGCGCAGGAGTTCGCGCACCGATTGAGGCGCCGATGAATATCGTACCTAGCCCCGGCGTATTGCAAAAAAAAGTTGTTTTCATATTGGGGATGATGATAAAATGTAAAAATATACAGCCCCTTCTCTTTTTTAAAGGCGAAAGGCATATCGTCAATAATAACCCGATCCGGATGAATGTCGATAATATACCGGAGGAACCGGGCATACCCCGGGGGTTTATCCTTTTCCCAAGCGTCTTTGAACGATAAAAACGAAAAAAGAAGGGCAAAAAACAGGTCCGCCCCCCGGAGGAACGGCGCCAGGTCGGGCAAACCCGGGACCGAAAGGGTCTGAAAAAAGGGCCCTGCAAAAGGATGCGCCTTCGCAAAAACCGCGTATTGCAGGAGGCCCAGCAAAAACATACCTCCCAAACGCTGAACCGAGTATTTTTTCGCGTATACCGTAAAGCCCATGCTGGATAGGGCGCACCCAAAGGCGATATATTCCAATATTTCAGCCATCTTTGCCTCTTGCCTTAGTATATCCCATTCGCCCAAAATCCGCAAGAAAAGTTTCAAAGCCGAAGTATTGACAGAAATGTATGTTTACAGTAAAAATAACGAAAGAATATGCGTATAACAGAAAAGCTGTTCGGTTCTTTTGACGTTGCTTCGGCACTCGCGAATCCTGACTTTAAGGAAGACAGCGTTAGGGAAGTTATCATACTGCCTATCCTGCAAGAACTTGGGTACACCCGCGAAACGATAGTCCGCAGTAAAGCCCTCGCGCATCCGGTTCTTAAAACCGGCACAGCGAAACGTCCGATTACGCTGATTCCCGATTACCTTCTGAAAGTAGCGGACAGCTTTGCGTGGGTTCTTGACGCAAAGTCTCCGGGGCAAAGCGTCGCGGACGCGGATAATATCGAGCAGGTATACAGTTACGCGGTGCATAGAGAAATCCGAAGCGTGTATTTCGCGCTCTGCAACGGCGTTGAGTTTGCGCTGTTCCGCACCTCCGATCCGGATAAGCCTCTGCTGTATTTCCGCATAAGCGAAATCGACGCGTATTGGACGGACTTAGTC
>JAIRPY010000065.1 GCA_031256905.1 Spirochaetaceae bacterium | reverse complement strand
CATTTCAGTGCCAGACACCGGCGGGCGGGAGTCAGTCCCAAACTTAGGGATGTCATTCCCGGGCTTTTCAGTGCCAGACACCGGCTGGCGGAGGTCAGTCCCAAACTTACGGATGTCATCCCCAGGCTTGGAAGTGCCAGACACCGGCTGGCGGGAGTCAGTCTCAAACTTAGGGATGTCATTCCCGGGCTTTTCGGTGCCAGACACCGGCTGGCGGGAGTCAGTCTCAAACTTAGGGATGTCATTCCCGGGCATTTCAGTGCCAGACACCGGCGGGCGGGAGTCAGTCCCAAACTTACGGATGTCATTCCCGGGCATTTGAGTGCCAGACACCGGCTGGCGGGGGTCAGCCCCAAACTTACGGATGTCATTCCCGGGCTGGCGAGTGCCAGACACCGGCTGGCGAGGGTCAGTCCCAAACTTAGGGATGTCATTCCCGGGCTGGCAAGTGCCAGACACCGGCGGGCGGGGGTCAGCCTCAAACTTACGGATGTCATTCCCAGGCTTTTGAGTGCCAGACACCGGCGGGCGGGGGGCGGGTTTTGGTTTTTTTTGAAGGAGGGAAATTGAAGGGCCCTGGGGGAGACTATTTTTCAAAACTGCCGGGGCCCTTGAAGTATTCTTCCCATTTTTTGAAGTACTCTTCCCATTGGTGCTGGATGGCTCCGGCTGTATCTTGGGGGCTTTGATTTTCTTCGAACATTCGGAAGATTTCGTTTCGGACGATAAAATCTAGGACATGGACTTCCGGATATCCTGCAAATTCCTGAATACCGTCTCCGCCTTCGTAGATGTTATAGGCCTTGGAGTAAAAGGCGTCTTTTTTAAGGTATTCTTCGAGGCCGTTGCCGCTTCCGGGGACTGCATGGGAAGCCGCGGCTAGAAGGGGACTTTGCTGGGCCAGAAAGGACACAAATTCCCAAGCCAGGGCCTTATGTTCGCTCCCTTTTGAAATGCCGGCGTACCAGTTGGTTAGGCCGAAGGCCGGTTTTCCCTGATATTTTTCCCGGCCCGGGGTTGGGATAGTCGTAATGCCGAAATTTTCCCCCAGGGCTTTCCGAACAATTTCCACATCCTGGACCGAAGCGATCATCATACCGATTCGGCCGGCCGTAAATTCTTTGAGCTTTTGTTCCCGGGTTTTGGAAAAGGATTGGGGAGCGATCAGCTCGGCGGCGGCGAGGTTCTTTAAAAACTGCAGAGTGTCAATGACCGCTGGGTCGGTAAAGTTGGGCCGGCCCTGGTTTATAATCACCGTACCGGAAGCCCAAATCCAAGAATATACATCCAAATACACGCTTTGGGGATCCCTTTCGCTTAAAGCCAGAGCTAAGCCGTAGGTTCCTGTTTCTTTATGGGTAACCCCTTGAGCGTAGCGTTCCAGGTCCTGCCAAGTCTTGGGAGGCCGGTCAAACCCTCCGGCCGATAACACTTCAATATTGTAAAAAAGGGGAGCCATGAAGGATACTAAAGGAAGGGCCCACTCGTCATAGCGGTTCTCCTGATCCTTGGGCTGAAGAGCCGGAATAAAATCCTTCTTGTAAGGCGCCAGAGGTTCCAGCATATCGTTATGAATAAGCCCGTAAAGCCACCGAGAATCTAAGGCTAAAATATCCCCGGCAATAAAGCTGTCCGATAAGCCGTTACTTTTGTCATTCAAGCCGTTGAGAATCAGGTCCTCCATTTCATGGTAAGAACGATTATCTAACTTAATCCGGACCCCGGGATGAGTTTTCTCAAATTCCCCAATGAGGGCGTTCAAGGTTTTGGGTTCCAACGCGTCTTCCCACCATTGGGAAAAAACTAGGGTTACGGATTTCCCTTCAATAACCTTCCTTTTGCCGATGGAAATGCTGTTCCCTAAAAGTAAGACAAGAATCGCCGTTATAAAAAGAATTTTATCGATGTTTTTGCCCGGCCGAAATGGCAATCCAGGTTTAATGCCCATGGAAAGAGTATACCCCCCAAGGCAAAGAAGTTCAACCTTCCGGCGGATAAGTCAGGGCTTCCGCACCAGGCCGGCCTGAACATAATACACCAGAGTATCCGGCTTTCGGTACCGCTCAAAGGGCTCTTCGGGCAGAAAAGTAAAGAAAGCTTGGTCATAATCCGGCAAAACAGAAAGAAACCGGCGCCGTTTCTCCGGATCCAGTTCGAGAAGGACGTCATCCAGCAAAAGTATCGGGCCTCGGCCGGCTATTTCGGAAAAACGTTGGGCCTGGGCCGCCCGCAGAAGCAGGGCTATCAGCCGGCGTTGGCCGGTGGAGGCGGTTCGGCAGAATTCTCCTCCGTCCCGGGTGAAGATATACCTATCCCGATGAGGTCCCGTAAAAGTTAGGCCCCCGGCCAGATCGCTCTCCCGGCGGTCCCGTAAGGCCCGGACAATTTCTTCAATACTGCCGGCCGGCTTCCAGGACTCGGCATAACGAATCCCCAAGCCCGAAAGCCCGGCCACCTCTTCATACAGAGACCCGAAGGTTCGGGAGAAATGTTCCGCGGTTTCCCGCCGTTTCGCCATGAGGGGTAAACCATACCGGGCAAGCTGAGGGTCCAAGGCGTCAAGCAAAGAAGAAAGGGCCGGGTCTCCATTCTTTTTCAAAAGGGCGTTCCGGCTTTTCAGGACCTGCCGGTACTTCCGGAGGTCCTCCAGATAAGCCGGATCCTGCAGGCTGAGATTCTGGTCGAAAAACCAACGTCTTCGCTCCGGAGAGCCCCCGGCAAATTCCATATCTTCATGGCAGAAGACAATGCAGGGCGCCACCCTCAGAAGGTCCCGGCGGTCCTCGAGGGGTTTTCCATCGAGGTGGACGGATTTTTTGCCCTTTTCGCACGTTACGGCTATTTTATCGTACAAAGAATCTCCGAATTGGGCGCCGGCGGAGCAGGTCTTTCCGCCCTTTTTAGGCAGTTCCGCGTCCGGGGCGCCCCGGAAGGAGGATGCGTAAGAGCAAAAGTACAAGGCTTCTAAGAAATTGGTTTTGCCCTGACCGTTTTCGCCGACCAAAAAGACATTTCTCGCTTGAGTATCGACCTCGCCATCTGCAAGGTTGCGGAACGAAAGGGTCCGCAGGGCCGAAAAGTTCATTTTTCTTTTCGCTTTTTCGGAGTCTTGGGGGCGGCGGGTTATCCGGCGGATTAGGGTTGCATGGGCATCACAATATGAAAGAAATCTTTTTCCGGGTCCGATTTTATAGTGATGGCCTTGTTGGTATCGGTGAAATGGATGCTGACGTTTTCATCTTCCATGACCTTGAAGGGTTCTTCGATGTACCGGTAATTCAGGGCGATGGCGACCTCTTCGCCTTCGTATTGGCAAGGAATTTCCTCGGAAGCAGTACCGATTTCGCTTTCTTCGGTATAAATCGACAGGGTGTTCGGCGAAAGACCGCAGTAAATCCGATGGGACTTTTGCTCGACCATGAGGGAAACCCGTTTGAGGGCATCCAGAACTTCCTCCCGGTTGACGATAAACGAGGAGGTTTGGGTTTCGGGAATTACCCGCTCGTAATTTGGGAACTGGCCTTCTATCAACAGAGACGAAAGATTGTACGAGCCGAAGCTGATAAACAGCATTTTCTCGGTAATGGAAATCGCTACGAGTCCTTCATCCCCCGAGCGTTTCATAAGCACCTGAAGGATCTTCGGAGGGATGATGATGCTGGGAAAGTCCGGCACTCCCGGGGCCCCGGGTTTCTTGATGAGCGCGAGACGCCGGCCGTCGGTGGCGACCATGACGATAAGATCCTCTTTTTTTTCCAGCAGGACGCCGGTCATGAAATATCGGGTTTCGTCATTGGAAACCGAAAAAATGGTCTGCCGGATCATATCTCGGAAGTCTTTGATAGGTATTTCAAAGAGGTTATCCGTATTCGGCGCCGGGAAGTCCGGGAATTTATCGGAGGCGATGCTTTTCAGCTGGAACTTCGCCTTCTTGGATGCCGGCTTGATGACGATTTTGCCGTCGGCTTCTTCGAATTCCAGCTCCCCGTCCGGCACGGAGTTCAGGATGCCGAGGAACTTGTCCCCAAACACCGTCGCGGTCCCGGCCTCGATAACCGAAACCGGCACCTTCGTCTCGAAACTCACCTTAAGGTCAGTAGCTTTGATGCTCAAGGTATCATTATCGGCTTCGATGAAGATATTCGACAAGATCGAAATGGCATTCTTCGACGCGATGATTTCTTGAGCTATAGCGATTTCTTTTAACAAAACGCTCCGTTCGCACATAAATTTCATAGCATTTCCTTTCTAGTAGGGTATACTCTTCGTTTTTTAGTATACAAGATCCGCTTATTTTTTTCTAGGATACCGATGCGCTTTTGGGGCGCGCCGATAGGCTTCCGCTGGATCCCGGACCTTCGGGTATAGTAAAGTATACTAATTTTCAGATTTTGTTTCAAGGCTTACCCCGAGCTTTTCCGCCAGCCGGGATAAATCTTTTCCGCCCAAGGGGGTCCCCGGTTCCGGCCCCAGTCTGCGCCGAATTTCCCCGGCTTCTTCCCGGGAAAGCGAAACCCCGCCAAGAATATGCCGCTCAAAGGATTCCGCAGACAGAGGCGCGACCCGCCGGACCAGATCCAACAAGACTTCGGCATATCGGCGGATTTCAGTTTGGGCATGAGGATGCAACCGAAGTTCCAAAAAATGAAAGAGATTATGCAGGTCAATTTGCCAATACATCTCGGTGTAAACCGAAAGGGGCAAACTGATCCGGGCAAGCTCCCGGGCCACGCCTTGCTCCAAAAGCCCTCGGTAGGCCTGGTACGCCTGTTTTTGCCCTTCCGCCAAGGCCTGCCGTATTTGCTCCGCGGTTTCCGGGCTAAAGGTTTCCCCGGAACGCCCTTGTTTATTGACGGTACTCTGGGGAGCGACGTCTTCAGGCCCCGGGAGGTAACATTCTTCCCCCAAGGTCGAATAACGTCCTGAGATTTCGTTCAGCCGGGCGGTTCTGTGCCGAACCCACTGCCGGGCGACGAAAATCGGCATCTTCACATGAAACGTCAGGACCACCTGCTCAAACGGCGAGGTGTGCCGGTTTCGGAGCAAATAATCGATAAGGCCCGCGTCTTCCTGCGGACTTTTTGTCCCGGCCCCATAGGATACCCGCGCGGCTTGCGCCACCCGGGGGTCCCCTCCCAAATAATCCACCAGCCGGACAAAACCCTTATCCAGGACCGGAAACTCCACATCCAGCGCGGCCTCGGCCGCGGGAACTACACAATGCGCCATGGCTCACTTTACCACAGCTTAAGAAAAAAGATCGAGGCCCCAGGGTCAGTATCGGGCGGCGGCGTATTCCACCCAGCCTCCGGCTTCGACTAAGGACCGTTCGAAATCGGTAAGGGCAAAAGGGATGCTTTTCTCCTTGCCCCCAGAGGTGAAACGGAGAAGCCCTCCCGGTAAGTCCACCGAAAGCGCGGTTTCGGCCGGGGCAAAATCCCGAAACAGCTCGGCCAAAACCGCCCCGGAAAGCTCTAGGGCCAGCATTCCGCAGTTATACATATTCTGCCGGAAGATCCGGGCAAAACTTTCCGCGACGATAATATGCACTCCATTCGCTTCAAAAGCCCAAGGCGCGTGTTCCCGGGAACTGCCGCACCCAAAATTCCGGCGGCTGAGGACCGCGCCTTTGCCGGCAATCTGAGAAACCTCAAAGCCCGGAATTTTCAAATCTTCCAGCAAATAGGGACCCAGGGCATCCTTGAAATTCTCGGTAAGGTACTTCGCTGGAATTATCTCATCCGTATTTATATCATCCCGATCAAGAAACAGCACATTTCCGCCGAATTTTTTCATTTTTTCTCCTTATTTTCATTTTTTCTCCTTATTTTCTAGGTTGTTTTGCTTTCCCTGGATACTTATTTCGGATACTTATTTCATATAATACAGTAATTTCAACTACCTTTAGGCCCTTCACCAATAGAAACTTTGTAATCCGGATTACTTGTCTGTTTTATTTTATCCTGAACGCTTATACCGTCAATGCCGTAGCCAATTGCGTCCCAGCCTTCGGTTTTTTGACGGGCAAAAAGTTCTATTCTGCTTCGGTTGCCGAAAAGCTGGACTATCCGTTCTCTTATAACCGGCGGTTTTACCGAATGGCCTAATCGTTCATGCATTACAATCTGCGGGACGGTCTTGTCAACGGATTTTATATGCCCCCGCATTCCCAGAAGGCAAACTTCGATATTTGACTTCGTATAACTTCCCATTCCATGCAAGGGACAGCCGTCTTTTCTCGTTTTCACCCAGGAAAAAGCGCAGGTTTTATATTTAAATCCCCAGGATTCTATGACTTTAAAGGCCTCGGGCAGGGCCGGCATGGTGGCCCATAAAAACAACGCGCAATTTTTATCCCGTAATTGTTTTACGTCCAGGGCGCATATTTCATCGGTGGTCATGGTTTCGTAGTGCTTTTCCGGGGAGAAATGTCCTCCGGCTTTACCGGTTCCCCAAAGGTATTTCCAGGGCGGGTCCGCGTAAATAATTTCATATTTCATTATTTTGGTGTAAAGGGCCCGGGAAAATCTTGTCAAGTAGGGGCCGGGCCCTTTTCCTAATAGGCTGATGCGATATAGCCGGCCAGGGCGGTGGCCGCGGCGGAGGCGGGACTCATTAGATGCACTCTGCCGCCTTTACCCATTCGGCCGTAGAAATTGCGGTTCGTGGTGGAGGCGCAGACTTCGCCTTCTGCTAGAACTCCGTTGGACATTCCTAAACACGCGCCGCAGGTGGGATTCGTAACGCAGAAGCCTGCGGAAAGAAAAATTTCGAGTAAGCCCTCCCGCAGAGCTTGGGCGTATCCTTCGGTTGTGGCCGGAGACACAATAGCCCGGAGGGTCGGGGCGATTTTTTTTCCTTTTAGAACCGCGCAGGCTTCCCGGAGGTCTTCGATTCGGCCGTTTGTGCAGGAGCCGATGTACACTTGGTCTACTTTTGTTTTCGGCAATTCCCGAATCGGCCTTATCTGATCCGGTTTGTAGCCGATGGTGGTCAGGGGTTCGAGGTTGGAGCAGTTGATGGCGACGGTTCCGGCGTAAACTGCGTCGCTGTCGCTCCGCCATTGGGCGAAATCCGCCAGAGCTTCGGCCGGAGAGCCGTATTCGTTCTGCAAGAACCGCCAGAGATACTCGACGGTCATTTCGTCGGGCAGACAGATTCCGCAGGTGCCGCCGGCTTCGACGGCCATATTGCAGAGGGTCATCCGGCTTTCCAGGCTCATAGTTTCCGCTACGGGTCCTCGGAATTCCATTACCAAGTCGGTGGCGCCGGCGGCGCCGATTGCGGCGAGGGTTGCGAGAATGACGTCTTTGGCGAAAACTCCTTTTTGCAAAGTTCCGGTGAGATTGATTCGCAAGGTGTTGGGTTTTTTGAAAGCCGCGACGCCCTTGAGGATTCCCACTTCGAGATCGGTAGTGCCTACTCCGGCGGCGAAGGCCCCGAACGCGCCGTGGGTACAGGTGTGGCTGTCTCCCATGATGATGGTAAACCCGGGCCGGACGAAGCCTTTTTCCGGGAAAAGGGCGTGGCAGACGCCGTTTCGGCCGACATCGAAAAAGTCCGTTATGCCGTGCCGGTTTGCCCAATCCCGCAGAATTTTGCCTTGTTCCGCGGTTTTTGAGTCTTTTGCGGGACTTACATGATCGATCACCGCTTTAATTTTCGAGGGATCGAACACCCGGTCCAGGTTCTTACTTACCAAGTCGTTTATGGCGATAGGCGTCGTAATTTCATGGCAGAACACCCGGTCCAGCCGGAGAACCCAGGTATCCTCGAAGGGCTTATCCGCTACATGGGCGGCGAAAATTTTTTCCGCGATGGTTTTCCCCATATTTTTCTCCTTATTTTTCTCCTTTACATCCAATGGCGGCGTTTGAAAAAGATCAGCATCCCGGCGGCGATAAGTATCATAATCCCCCACACGATAGGATAGGCATAAGGATGCTTTAGTTCGGGCATAAAGGCGAAATTCATGCCGTAGACCCCGACAATAAACGTCAAGGGAATGAATATAGTCGAAATAATCGTCAGCACCTTCATGACTTTGTTCATGCGGGTGGAGAGCGCGGCTAAGTGAACTTCCATTACTCCGGACAGGATTTCCCGGTAACTTTCTATAGTTTCCAGAGCTTGTATTACGTTGTCATGGAGGTCCTTGAAAAAGGGCTCTAATTCGGCGTTGATGAGGTCCGAATCCGTGGGAAGCAGAGCGGTAAGACTTTCCCGCAGGGGCCACACCACCCGCCGGATCTTGAGAAGAATCTGCTTTATCCGCTGAAGGTCCGGCATGAGGTCCCTATCGTCTTCGTTGAGCGCCCGATCTTCAAAATTCTCCAGCGCGCCTCCCAGGGCATCCAAAGCAAGAAAATACGCGTCCACCGCGGTATCCATGACGAGATAGCCCAAGTAATCCGCTCCCATCCGGCGGGTCCGCCCGATATTGTTCAGAATCCGCCGCCGAAGGCCGTCAAAACTCATCCCATCCCCTTGCTGAAACGTAATTACCGTATCTTTCGTCAAAATAAGACTGAGTTGCCGAAAATCCGGTTCCCCCGGATTCCCCTCTTGAGGATTAAAAGTAAAAAAAACTTCCTTAAAAGTGATAAAAAGATAGTTATCGAATTCTTCCGCTTTCGGACGCTGTTCGGTATCGAGAATATCTTCGACCGTCAAGGGATGAATGCCGAAAAGGTCAATCAGCGGAAGCAGTTGATCCATATCCGGCGCATCCTTCACCTGGATCCACGTAAATCCTTCGGTATTCCGGTATTTCAAGAGTTCTTCCATATTGTCAGCGGTTTTTAGCCCCGCGCCGATCGGATCATACCCAATGATAGAAAGCTCCATACTTCAGCATACCAATTTCTCAAGGCTCTGTAAAGCATTGACTGGGACGGGGAAACCGGGGTATACTGCTCCCATGATAGGATTTCTTATAAAAAAGACGTTTTTCGATTTGTGGGATAATCTTTTTAGGGTTGCCCTGATTAACTTGGGATTTATCGCTTCCGCGGCGATACCGATTTTTATTCCTTCGTTTTTACCATCGGATTCGATTTTGGGCCTGGCGGTTTTCGGTATCGGCGTGTTGTGGTGCGTGATTTACCTTGCGGCGGCGGCCCTCTGTCTGCGGTCCCTTTCGGATTACGGAACGTTCGGCTTTGGGGATTTTTTTCGGCACCTGAAACAAGCTTGGCTTCCCGGACTCGGCATGGGAGGGGTGGTCTGTTTCTTGGCTATCCTGGGATCCGTGGCGATTCCTTTCTATCTGGGGATGGAATCCCTTATCGGCCTTCTGCTGGGAGCGGTTATTTTTTGGACTATGGTGATAAGCCTTCTGGCCCTTCAATTTTTTTTCCCGATCCGGGCCCGGCTCGACCGGAATCTCCTCAAGGTCCTCAAGAAATGTTTTCTCATTTTTTTTGATAATCCCTTTTTTTGTATTTTTTCTCTTCTTTATAGTCTGGTTACGTTGGTTCTTTCGACATTTCTTGCGTTTTTGGTGCCCGGACCTGCGGGGATGTTACTCTATCTTGACGAGGCCCTTCGTCTGCGGCTCCTCAAGTACGATTGGCTTGAGGCCCATCCCGAGGCAAACCGCCGCAAAATACCCTGGGATGCGATTTTAATCGATGAACGAGAAAAAACCGGCACCCGGACTCTGCGGAATTTTATTTTTCCCTGGAAAGATTAGCCCCAATTTACTTTTCGGCCTTTGACGAAAAAATAGAAAACCCCACCAGAGCGAATAAGGTGAAAATATAGGGAATCGCCAAGATGAAATCCCGGGGGATGTTGAAACTGCCCTGCGCGTAATTTGAAAAGGCCTCGGCCAGCCCGAAGATAAAGGCCCCGATGCCCAGCCCCGCCGGATGCCGGCCCCCAAGAAAAATCACAACCAGCGCGATCCAGCCTTTGCCGGAGGACATATTCGGCACGAAAACCCCCAGATTCAAAGCAAGGTACGCCCCGGCGATGCCGCAGGTAAAGCCCGCTATGAGAAATCCCCAAAAGCGGTACCTTTCGGGTTTCAGCCCCAAAGAGACCAGCGCGTCCGGATGCCGGGAACACGCCCGTAACCGAAACCCGAAAGGCGTCCGGTACAAGACAACCCACGCTCCAGCCAGCAAAATCCAGCTGAAATACACATACCCGCTGTGATTCGAGAGAAAGGAAAATCCGGGAAAATTCAGGGTTTTAAGCCGGGGGATCCGGTCCAAGGCAAGAACCCCCCGAACCCCGAAAAACCGGTACGATAAGGCTACCGTAAGCCCGGAAGCGAAGAGGTTCGCCGCAAGCCCGGTAATGAAAACGTTTGATTTTAACCGGAGGGTGAAAATCCCATGGATTGCCCCTAGGGCCATAGCTCCGAGGATTCCGCTCAAAGTTCCGAACCAGAGGCTTCCCGAAAAATGCGCCCCCAGGATTGCGGCAAAGCCGCCGAGGAGAATCATCCCTTCAAGAGCAATATTGAGCATCCCCGCAAGTTCGGTGAAAAGCCCGCCGAGGGCCGCCAAGAGCAGAGGCGTCATTATACTGATCGCGCTGTGTATCATTTTAATTTTTTAGTACATCTTTTAGGTTAATACAAGAGAATATTCTTGCGCTTTTCCGCCGGCCAGATATACTAAAAAAGCTAGGGAAAAGGATGCGAGGCGAATATGACTATAGCGAAACGCATTATTATCATCAACAGCTTAGTGGTGCTGACCGTATCTTTGAGTCTGGGGATTCTGGCCGGGAAAACCGCCGCCGGAGTTCTTGAACGGACCGTAGAATCCGGGATGCAGGATGAGGCGGTCCTCGCGGCGAAGCTGATGTCCGAAACAATCCATTCGCAATTAAATGTTTTGCAGGAACTGGCAAACCGGGCGAGAACCCAAACGATGGATTTCGCGGTACAAAAAGAAAGCCTTCTGCCCGACATCGCCCGGCTCAAGGCGGACGATTTTGCCATCGTGTATCCTAACGGTCAGGCCCCGCATCTCAAGGGCGGGGAGGCCCCGGATCTTTCGTCCCGGGAGTACGTGCAGAACGCGCTTCAGGGCCGGCAGGCGGTATCGGATCTCATCGTCGGCGGCGCGGTATCGACGCCCTATCCTTTGATAAACTACGTGGTTCCTATTATCGTAAACGGAACGGTCGAGGGCGCGCTCTTGGCGAGAAACAACGCTACGGTGTTCAGCGATGTCGTAAAAAGCGTCGCGACTCGGAGCGGCGGTTACGGGTATCTTGTGAACAGCGCGGGGAATATTATAGCTCATCCGGATAAGGATAAGGTTATGCAGGGATTTTCCGCCCTTGAAGCCGCGAAGAGGGACGACGCGTACAAAACCAGCGCGGAAGCCTTGGAGACGATTCTCCGGGAAAAGCAGGGTTCTCTGCGGCATGATATTGAAGGTCAGCGGATGCTCATAGGATATGTGCCGGTGCCTGATTTCGATATGATTCTCGTGGTTATGACCCCGGAAGAGACGATTTTGCAGGACCTCGATAAGCTCCGCAACAGTCTGGGGATCTTCATCCTTAGTTTTATAGGGTTAGGAATAGGAACCGCCTGGGTTGTCGCCCGAAGCATCGCGAAACCGGTATCGGATATGGCTTTGCGGTTTCGGGAAATTTCCCAAGGCAAAGGCGATCTTACCCAGGTAATTCCGGTCGCGTCCCGGGACGAGATCGGGGATCTGGCGCATTATTTTAATCTTACGGTTTACAGCATCAAAGGCATGATAGTAACCGTCAAAGGCCAAGCCGGGCTTTTGAAAGACCTGGGCCACGAGCTTTCTATCGCCATGGCGGAAACCGCGGGATCGATTAAACAGATTACCGCGCACATTCAGCGCATTAAAGAGCGGGTTATCTGCCAAAGCGCCAGCGTTACCGAAACTAACGCCGCAATGGATCAAATTAGGGGGAATATAGATAAACTAAGCAGGAGCGTGGAAGATCAGACAAAAAGCGTGGAACAATCTTCGTCGTCGATTGAAGAGATGCTGGAAAACATTAACGCGGTCACCCAGACTCTGGTGAAAAACACAAAAAATATGCTGGAGCTGACCGAGGCTTCCGGTATCGGAAGGAAAAGTCTCCAAGAGGTTTCGGAGGATCTTCAGGACATCGGCGCGGAATCTGAGGGCCTGCAGGAGATTAACAAAGTAATGGAAAATATCGCCAGCCAGACAAATCTCCTTTCGATGAACGCCGCGATTGAAGCCGCTCATGCCGGGGAAACCGGAAAGGGCTTCGGGGTGGTCGCCGGGGAAATCCGCAAACTGGCCCTTTCCAGCAGTGAACAGTCCAAGACGATCAGCTTAATCCTGCAACGAATGAAAGTATCGATTGAAAAGATAAACTCCTCCGCGAAGGCCGTGCTGAATCGTTTTGAAGCTATCGATAAAGGAGTCCGGACGGTTTCGGATCAGGAGACCCGCATCCTAAGCGCAATGGAAGAACAAGGCGCGGGAAGCCGGCATATCCTGGAAACAGTGGGCAAACTGAACGATTTGACTTATCAGGTGAAAAGCGGTTCGGCGGAAATGCTCAACAGCAGTCGGGAAGTGATTACCGAATGCCGGAACTTGAAAACCATCACCGGAGAAATCACCGACAGCATGGCGGAAATGGCTTCCGGCGCGGAGCAGATCACTTTTGCAGTCCATCAGGTCAACGACCTTTCAGTCAAGAACCGGGATACGATTAACCTTCTTGTACAGGAAGTCGCCCGCTTTAAAGTCGATTAAAAATATTTTTTAAAAATTTAAGGAAAAGAAGTTTTTAGAAAAAAAAGTAAAGAAAAAAAAGTAAAGTAAAGAAAAACCTCGGCCGTCATAATTTTTTCTATCCGCGGGGATTTTCCATTCACAACAGCTCTGTTTGCCCGATTTCCCTTTCAGCCGCTTTTTTAATCACGTCCGCGGTCATCCCGGGCAACGGGTAAACCGCGCCGTTTTCAAGCATTTCACGCACAAGCGCGAATTGCAAACGCGGAACAGGCTGGGCAAGCGCGCCCTGATAACTTCCCATTCCCGCCGCTATTTGTTTCATTCCGGCGGTCGGCTCTTTCATCACTATCATAAATCCGCAAGCCGCTTTATTATCTTCTATCGTTTTCGCAAAAGCTTTTACCATATCCACTGTGTAATTCCCTGACTTTACCGAAAATAACACATCCCGCCAGCCTGTCGCGTCCCTTGTCCGCGCTCTGCCGTCAATCCCGCCGTCTCCGCCTTTCTTTTCGTTGACCATTGCCTTGTTATTCGTGTATTTGAGAATAGCCCATTTTTCAAACTCTTTGCGGGTTTTATCGGCCCGTTCCGCGAGGGCGCGCGCGCTTTCCATGTCTTGCGGGACGCCGCGTAAGATATATTTTGCCTTGCCTTTGTAGACGTTAGCGAGGCGTTCTTCAATGAGCGCGATTGAATTATAGGTGATGTCAACGCCTATCCATTTACGCCCAAGCCCTTGGGCCGCGTCAATCGTTGTGCCGCCCCCGCAGTAACAGTCGAGAACTACATCGCCCTCGTTGCTTGCCGCTTTGATTATGCGCTCTAATAACGCAACCGGTTTCTGCGTAGGATAGCCCAGACGTTCTGCCGCCATAGGATTTAATGCTTGAATTTCAAAAACATCTTCCGGCATTTTTGTATTGTTATCCGCACTAATTCTTGCACCTATCGGATTCTGAGCGCGTTTCATAGATTTTTCAGTCCGGGCTATCTGTATTCGTTCAGGAAAAAATAAATATTCCTTTGATTTTGCATACCAAAAAATAGTATCATGTTTTTTTGCAAACCATCGCTTGCTCACACCGCCGGTGTGGTATCGCCAAATAATTTCATTTACAAACTCCCCGCCCCGCGAACAGAAAAGGCAGTCGCAGAGCAGTTTTAAATAATGGCTTGCGGTCGGATCGCAATGTAAAAAGAAACTTCCCGTGGGCTTTAACACGCGCTGTATTTCGTTTATCCGCAGGCACATCGAAACAAGATAGGCAAGCAAACTCCCATTACCCAACACCTTTTGCAAGCCCGCAAGCAAGTCCGCCGCTTTTATTCCCGCGATCCCGCTTTGCAGTTCATACATTCCTTGCGTTGCCGCCGCGTCCCATTCCCAGGTGTCAACAAAAGCAAGCGTCTGCACCCGGTCTTCTTTGCCGATATTATTGTATATCTGATTGTAATTCCGTTTGGAGTTAAACGGCGGATCGATATAGCACAGGTCAATGGAATTATCCGCGATTTTTTCACCCAGTATGTCGAGGTTGTCGCCATAATAAAGATAATTGTCTTCCATTTTTCTTTCCTTTTTTTTTCTTTCCCCCCGCTACAGCCTGTATTTCCGCTTCAGGTAAGCCGGAGCGGGCGGAAACCGGCGCGTCAATCTAGCCCGGAACAAAGCGCAGTAAGCTCAGAACAAAGCGCAGTAAGCCCGAAACAAACCCCGGTATGCTCAAAACACAGCCCGGCAAGCCCGAAACAAAGCCCGGTAAGCCCGAAACAAAGCCCGGCAAGCTCAGAACAAAGCGCAGTAAGCCCGAAACACAGCCCGGTAAGCCCGAAACAAACCCCGGTATGCGCCGAACAAAGCCCGGTAAGCTCAGAACAAAGCCCGGCAAGCCCGAAACAAACCTCGGCAAGCTCAGAACAAACCTCGGTAAGCCCGAAACACAGCCCGCTTTGTTCCAAGCCCCGTCAGGACTGCGCGTCTCCGTCCCGATGCTTACGGCTTTTGTTGGGATAAGCGGCTTTCAACTGCTCGTAGACCGCGCGGGCTTCGGGAACATTCCGGGCGGCTTCCGCCTTGACATCGGCGTAAAATTCCAGAGCGGCGTGAGAGGCGTCGCTCCCCGCGGACATCCTGATATCCTCAATCATTTCGGCAAACTGCCGCGCCTTGTTTTCCA
>JAIRPY010000131.1 GCA_031256905.1 Spirochaetaceae bacterium | reverse complement strand
TCCGATAAGGTTTCTAACCTCCGTCAAAAAGTTCTGATACTGTTCGTACAGAGTCTCATCGTCCTTTCCGATCTTCTTGAGATTCTCCCAATCCTTTGAAAGATTAGGAACTTCTCCTTCTTCGGGATTATACCGCTTCAACTCTTTCTCAAGGGTCTTAATCGAGCCGGTAATCTGCTGATCCAGATAGGTCTCGTTACCAGCCTCCAAACCAAGAAAAATATTGAAATATTCAGGAACCTTCTGCATAAGCAGAACCGCAGGATGCAGAGCGGCAATGCCCTCATGTTCATCTACGCACTTATCAATCGTACTGGTCATACTGCTGTAGATGAAATACATCATAATACTCATGGGGATTAAAAATACCGCGCTCGAAATGAGCAGTTTCGCGGAAATTTTTAACTTGGAAAAAAATACCATTCTTACTCTCCTTTTTAAAAGATAATTTTTCTTTCTTTTTAAAAGACTATTTTTTCAAAAAATTTAAAAGCGCGCCGGCATAATAATCCGGGGAAAACCCGCCGATAAAGACCTCATAGCCTGCATTCTTCGCCTTGCCGATGCCGGCCAAAGTCTGTTCAGCGCGATACCGCCGTACCGCCTCCGCTGGAGCAAGGGAACTCAGCCGATAAGCCGCAGGCCAAAACTTGTCATTTTTGCCGAAAGCGATTTTATAATAAAAGGCCGCCTCGGTAAACCGATCCTGAAAGAAAAAATATTCTCCCCGCAAAAACGCGGAATACGAAGAAACATCCACTTTTTCAAGGCTGTCCAATACCGCGGAAACATCAGAAAAATCCCCCCGGTTAAGTAAATACACCGCGGAAACTGCAAGATCCGTACCGTTCAGCTTTCCTTGCTCCAGGCCCGCCGCCAAAATACGCTGAACCCGATCAGTTATTCCGGCGGCGGCTTCATCGTCTGTAAAACCAACGCTGAATATATCTATTTTCTCAACGTTCTTTTTTTTCTCCGATTGTTTCTCTGTTTTTTTTAAAAAAATCGGAGGATCTGTTATTACAGGCTCAGTTTTTTCCGATTCTTCGTTGCCATTTTTCTTCTCAAAGTAAAACACGTCTCCTTGACTGCGCTGAATAAAACTGGGATGCTGAATCCCAGCGGTTTCAGAAACCCCGGTTATGAGCCGTCCCCGATCAGCCAGCGCGTCAGCTATATTGGACAAAGCCTGAGCTTTACTCTGAGGGGTAAAGTAAATAAAGGCATTCCGAAAAAATACCACATCATATTTTTCCCAGCCTAAAGAATCTAAAACATTGTGCGGAAAAAATCGGATGTTTTTTTTAAGCGATGCATTAACCCGGTAACTCCCCTCGGGAAGCCTCGAAAGATAGGGTTCCGCCATATGCCGAAAACAACCGCCGTCATCCCGAAAAGCGTTCAGGCCGTACTCGCCGGCTTTTGCAATTTCAATAACCCGAGGATTCACATCAAAGGCATCAATACTGTACGAAATCGCAGGATGCGTTTTGTTATAATCTTCAATCAGCATAGCTATACTGTAGGCTTCGCATCCCGACGCGGACGCGCCGGAACACATCCGCAAAACTCCTCCGGCAGAAGGAAGCAGTTCCCGCAAAAACCAAAAATGCGCCTCCTCCCGGAAAAAATATGTCTCGTTTACTGTAAGCAGGGCCTGAACATCGCCGGATAGAAACGCTTTCTCCAGAGCGTCAGAAGTTTCTCCGCCGAAACGCTCGCGCATCCAAAGCCGCAGTTTTTCTAACGCCCCGGCCTCTGCCCGAATCCCAAGCCGTTTCTCGGCTTCCGCCGCAAGATTCACGTCCGCCCCTCGGCCAGGGCAATCACCGCTTCCGCTAAAGGATCCAAAGGCAAAACCATATCAAGACAGCCGGTTTCCGCCGCGGCTTTCGGCATTCCGTAAATCAAAGACGTAGCCTCATCCTGAGCAAACGTAAAGCCTCCCATTTCCCGAATCCGCCGAGTCCCCGCGGCGCCATCCTCGCCCATGCCGGTAAGCACCACCGAAACCGCCCCGGCTTTAAACGCGTCCGCCGCGGTTCGGAACAACACATCCGCAGAAGGTTTTTGATTATGTTCAGGTTCGCCGTCAGTGTACGCAAGATACAGCCCCGACCCGCCCCGGACAACCGTCAAATGCCGATCCGTCCGAGCCACATACACCCCGCCGGCTTCCGGAACCTCGCCGTCATCACCAAGTTTCACCCGCAACCGGGTACACCCATCAAGCCACGCCGCAAAACCCGCGTCAAAACCAGAAGTATTATGCTGAACCACCAAAATCGGCGCGGGAAAATCCGCGGGAAAAAAGGAAAAAAATCGAGATAAAGCCTTCGGTCCCCCGGTCGAGGCCGCCACAACCACCGCATCCACCTTCCGCGCTCCGGCGGAGAGTTTCCCATCCTTTTTTAAAAAAACCCTGGGGTTAAACCTGCTGGCCTTAAACCCCCTGGCGGGTTGGCGGGCTTTTACGCCGCTGATTCGCTTTAAGGTTTCGTAGATTTCCCGCTGTTTTCCCGGGGGAAGGGGCGCGGTAAACAAGGTTTTTGCGTAGAATTCCAGCGCGCCTTTTTGGGCCGCCTGATACGCGATTTCGGCGGTATCGAAATCGGTAACCACCACAATCGGGATGGCGATTTGCCCCAGGGCTTCTTCAATCGTTTCCAGGCCGTTCATGATCGGCATTTCGATGTCCAGGGTTACCAAGTCGGGATTCAGGGTCAGCATTTTTTCCAGGCCTTCCCGGCCGTTTCCGGCTTCTCCGATGACTTTAAAGGACCCTTCGCTTTCGAGAAAATCTTTGATCACCTCCCGAACCATCGGACTGTCGTCTACGATGAGGGTGTTAATCACCGGAATTTCCTTTTTTTTCGATTTCTTCTATATTAAGAAGCAGAATGAGGTCCCCGTTCCGGAAACACGCGCCAGCAAAGAGGCTCTTTTCGCCGAACGCCCGGGGCATTGCATGAATTTCGGCGTCCGGGATGTCAAGATCGATGTCGATTCGGGGCAGAAGGAGGATGGTCCCCTTTGGTTTGAGAGACGCCGCGTGCGGAGCCGGGACAGGCCGATGGAACATCTGGGGGATAGACAATCCCTCCTCGTTTTGGGGCGAAGCGATGAACAGCCGCTCGATCCGGTCCGCCGGGACGCCCAAAAACATGTCGTCCCAGGGGCAGAGAAACCATTTCATCCGGGGAAATCCTGGGCGATTCGGCTTATTAGTTCCCGGACTTCCAGCCGGAAGACCAGGCCCTTTTTCCATTCAAAGGATCCGTTGATGACATCCCGGTCCGTTTCTTCCGGGTCGATTTTGAGGATGTCCTCCGGAGGAATATCCGCGAAATCCGTTACGTCATCGATGAGAAACGCGAGTTTATCCACTTCTTCCTTGAGAACCAGAATCTTAGACGCCGGAGAAGGGGTTTTCATCAGGAAGAAGCCGAGGTCCACCAGGGCGTACGGCACGGAATACCGATTGATAATACCCCGTACATACTCAGGGACCAGGGGCAAAGGAAAGACCTTATCCAGCACCGCCACTTCCCCGATAAGGTTTGACGGTACTGCATAACGTTTTTCCCGGACCGTAAAAATGAGGTATTTTACTGCCTCGGTATTTTCTTCAGCCATGGGGAGACTATACCCGCATTTTGCCCGGCGATGCAAGGGCCTTTGTGGTATACTTTTTCCATGACGTATCGGCGTACCCGCGGGGCTTGTTATCTTGGGATGATAAGCCAAGCCGGGGTAAATAACCTCAGTCCTCTGCTTTTTACGACGTTCCAGAGACAGTTCGGCCTGGATGGAGAAGAGCTGGCTCTGCTCATATCCCTGAATTTCGGGATTCAGCTTTTGACGGATCTGGCGGCGGTCCGTTTCGCGGATCGGTTTGGGTATCGGACTGTGGCGGTAAGCGCGGGAGGATTTTGCGCGGCAGGCTTGAGTTCTTTGGGGATTTTGCCCTTTGTGTTTGAAGAGCCTTATATTGGTTTGATTGGGGCGGTTAGTATAAACGCTATCGGCGGGGGACTGCTGGAAGTCATCGTCAGCCCGATTATCGAAGCCCTGCCGGTTGAAAACAAAGGACCGGGCCTGAGTCTTCTGCATTCGTTTTACTGTTGGGGTGTGGTGAGTGTGGTGATTTTCTCTACCGGTTATTTTTCTTTCATCGGTCTTGAACATTGGCGGTTTTTGCCTTTCCTTTGGGCGGCGGTTCCGCTAGGGAGTTTACTGCTATTTTTGGGGGCTCCTCTGCGTTCTCTGACGGAGACTCCCGGGACTCAGATGCCTTTGCGGGTTTTGGCGGTCCGCCGGGAATTTCCGCTTTTTTTTCTGATGATGCTTTGCGCGGGCGCGGCGGAACAGGCTATGGGTCAATGGGCGTCGTTTTTTGCCGAAACGGGGTTGGGCCTTTCCAAGACCTTGGGGGATTTGCTGGGTCCCTGTATTTTTGCGGTTCTTATGGGTTTGAGCCGGGTGTATTTTGGCCTTAGGAATGGAAATCTGCCCTTGGAGAACGTACTGTTAGGTTCGGCCGGGCTGTGTTTTGGGGGATATTTGATTGCGGCGATTAGTCCGGATCCCTTGGTATCTCTGATGGGATGCGGACTTTGCGGATTTTCGGTGGGGATTATGTGGCCTGGGATCTTTACGTTAGCGGCGAGGGTTTTTCCGTTCGGCGGTACCGGAATGTTCGGGGTTTTAGCTTTAGCCGGAGACGGCGGATGCGGCTTGGGTCCTGGGCTTGTCGGTTTTGCGATGCAGTCTCTGCCGCTGAAGGCCGGATTATTTACCGGGGCGATATTTCCCTTTCTTTTGGGAGGCGGAATTCTTTTGTTGAAAAGGAGAAAGGTATGCCGGAAAAAAAAGCGGACAGCGCGTTAATCTTAGCCGGGGGCCGGAGTACCCGGATGGGCTATGACAAAAAAGGACTGGAACTGGGGGGTTTTCGGGTGATGGATCGGCTTCTTGCGGAGTTAAGTTCTCTGTTTGAGGAGGTGCTGATATCTGCCAATGGGCCTTTTGCCTGTGGAAGGGCCCGGGTTGTGCCGGATGAAATCGGCGCGGGCCCCCTGGCGGGGCTTTACCAGGGCTTGAAAACCTGCAAAAGCGATTATTTATACGTGACGGCCTGTGATATGCCGTTTTTGTCGGCGGAGTATATTCGCTATATTCGAGGGCTTGTATTGGGGGATGCTTCGGCGGAGGCCTGTATTGCCCGGCGGGGGGATGGTTTGTATGAGCCCTTTAACTCCTTTTTCGGCAAGTCTGCTTTGGCTCCGATGCGGGATGCGCTTCTGCGGGGAGAATACAAGATTCGGCCCTTGCTTGATAAGTTGCATCTCCTTGTGGTGGAACCGGCTATTGTGGACCGGTATCGGACCCCGATGTTTTTCAATATTAACTATAAGGAAGATTTAAAGCGGGCTGAAGAGTTCAGCTAGATCGTTATTCCCCGGGCTTCCAGGGCTTTGGCGGTTTCTACCGCGGTTTCCACCATACGTTCGATGCAGAAGGGAAGGAGGGTCCGGATTTTAGGGACCCCCTTTTTTCCGGCCCGGGCGGAATACGCGATTTCCGCATCTTCCCAAATCGCAAAAAACCGGGGGAGAAATCCAAGCATGAGGGATAGGCTGAGACTCAGGAGACTGAGGTTTTTTTTTCTTTTTTTTCCAAGAAAAAGGGCCTCGGCCTTACTGAGGGAATCCCGGAGTTCCGTCATGGTCGTCACGGAAAATAAAAGGGACCCCGCGCTGAAGGCCAGCAGTAAGCCGGCCCAGAACTGGAGGCCCTGGATAAAACCGGCGGGGCTGAACGTAAAAAGCCCGGATTCTCCGCTGTTGAAACGAAGGGACCGCAGAAAAACAACGGCCCCCCCGGCACCGGTAAGGGGCGCGCTCCCTCGAAGCAATTCCCAGGGCCGAATCTTCGCGCAGATCGCGCCGAAGAGAATAATCAATCCGCCCGCCCCCTGGGGCCATCCCGGGAAAAAAAGGGTGATGGAAACTAAAATCAGCCCCAGGAGTTTGATTCCCCCGGGAAGCCGATGGACCATAGTTTTCCCTGGATGGTACGCATAAGGAGTTATTCGGTAAGCCATGTGCAATCTTCGACCGAGGCATAGGTTGAACGAGGGTCCCGGACGCCGTAGGCCGGATCGAGCCGGTCGAGCACCTCGGCCGGCTTTCCGTCATCCCGAATCGCGCCTTGGTGTAGAATGACCAGCCGGTCCGCATAAGCCAGAGTTTTTTCCAGCTCATGGGTGAGAATAATCAGGGTTTTTCCTTCGGCTTTCAGCTTCCGGATGCTTTCAAGCACCTGTTTAACCCCGGGCCAATCCAGATTCGCGAAGGGTTCGTCAAAAATCAGGGTATCACAGCCCATGGCGAGAATTCCGGCTATGGCTAGGCGCCGTTTTTCCCCGCCGGAAAGCCGGCGGGGGGAAAACTCTCGTTTTTCTCCCAGGCCCAGGGCTGTCAATGCGGTTTTCACCCGGGTTTCCACCTCGGCTTTGGGGAGGCCTAAATTTTGGGGACCGAAGGCTGTATCTTCTTCTGCGGTTTCGCCGACTATTTGAGCGTCTGGGTCCTGAAAGACCAGCCCCACGGAATGCCGTATTTCGGGCAAGGTTTGGGCGAGGGGCCGGCCGCGAAAAAGAATTTCTCCGGAGGTAGCCTCGGCTAGGCCGGTAAGGATCCGCAGGAGCAGAGTTTTACCGGACCCGTTGGATCCGGCGATGACCAGGCTTTCCTTCTCAAAAATGGTCAGCGTAACCTCGGTTAGGGCCCAAACTTTTCCGGGAAAAACTTTTGAGAGATTTTTCACTGAGAAAAGAGGGTTAGCCATGCAGATGTTCCGCCGCGGCTCGGCGGAGTCTTGGGGCGATGCAACCGGCGGCCAGGCCTTTGATTGCGTCTCCGGGGAGAAAGGGGAGGCATCCGGCGAGGACCGTTTCCGGCCAGGAGTAATCCAAGGCGAATTTGAGCCGAATCAGCCCCGGAACATACACCGAGGCCAGGCCTGCCGCGATTCCCAGGATCAGTCTTCCGGCAGATGTGGGCCGGTCTGGCCTCGGGGTCCCGGCTATAAGCCCGGCCGTGGCCGCCATAAGAGGATAGCCGGCTAAAAAGCCCCCGGTGGGCCCGAGAAGCCGGGCGATGCCGCCGGACGCGCCGGCAAATACCGGGGCCCCTAAAATCCCGGCCAGCAGGAAAAGCCCGGCGGAAGCCGCTCCCAGGGCAGGCCCGAGAATCAACCCAGCCAGCAAAGCAAACATATTTTGCAGTACTATCGGGACCGGGGACCCCGGCAGAGGCAGGGCAATAAACGTTCCCGCCCCAATAAGCCCGGCGAAAAGCGCGGTCAAGGTAACATAGATAAGACTTTGTCTTTGGGATCTGCCCGGGCTTGCCGGGTTATTTTTTTCCATGGTCATGGTTTTATTATATCCTAAAGCCGAGGGCTTAGACAAGGGCCTTCCCAAACCCCCGGCCTAGCCCCCAGAGCATCCGCTACTGGGCTTGGTCAGAGTGCTGACATGGGCTTAGTCAGAAGGTTGACATGGGCTTGGTCAGAAGCCTGCCATGGACTTGGTCAGAAGCCTGCCATGGACTTGGTCAGAAGGTTGACATGGGCTTGGTCAGAGGTCTGACATGGGCTTGGTCAGAATGTTGACCAAGCCGATAAAGCCAAAAATTTGGGGGGACTTGTCCCCCCAAACCCCCCGGAAGAGGGCATCCCTCCAAAGAACCTAACTCAGCACACCAAGCCCCAGGCAAGCGGGACGGTTCTTGGGTTGCCGGCGGCGGGCGCGTGATGCGCTCCGCTCCCCGCCAACCCCAGAACCTACGGCTGAGCAACTGCAGACTACGGACACACCAGCCGAAACCCCAGACCGCTGTACCGATTCGCCGGATCGTACCCATCACGATAGGCGGAACGCCCGCGTCCCGCCGCCATAGTACCAAGAGCCGCCGCGACACACCCGCGCAAGCCCAGACGCAGGCCCCGCAGGATCAGTCTGAGGACGTATATCATACGCCCCATACCAGTCCCAGCACCACTCCCACACGTTCCCATGCATATCGTACAAACCAAACTTGTTCGGCTCCTTCTCCCCCACCGGATGAGTCGTCCCGCC
>JAIRPY010000113.1 GCA_031256905.1 Spirochaetaceae bacterium | reverse complement strand
GTGGCCGCAAGCTGTCTGAAACACTCGATTGAGGGCGACTTCAATCTCGTTTCTGTGGACGAGGTGAAAAAACTCGCCGCAGGAGACGCCTCCGGCAGAGTTCAGCGGTAGTTTTTCTGGAGGACAGAAATACTTTCTTTAAAATAAAAAGATGCAAGATACATTTCAGAACGAAAAAAAACAAGCGTTGGTATTGATGGGTTCTCCCCGGAGGAACGGCGCAACCGCAGAGCTTGTGCGATGCTTTACCGATTTATGGCAGAGCCGCAGACATGAATATACGGTAATCGAAGCGTACCAAGCGGCGGTTAAGCCATGTGTGCATTGCGGATACTGCAAGCGCGCGCTGGCTTGCCGGTACGACGACGATTTTTCGCTCATTGACCGGGGCTTCCGGGAAGCAGACTTGCTTGTGGTGGCTTCTCCGGTGTACGGCTTAGGATTTCCTGGGCCCCTTAAAGCTGTTTTCGACCGTACTCAGCGGTATTTTGAAGCGAAATTTTCTTTAGGCGTGGAACATCCTATTGAAAAACACAAAACAGCTTTACTGCTTGCCGCTTATGGTTCAAAAAGTTCCAGAGGCGTAGAACTTATGGAAGAACATCTGCGTCTGATGTTTCTTCTGCTAAACGCATCGTTAAAAGGCACGATTACTGCGCCTAATACTGACAGTATTCCTGTTGACAGTCATCGCGTCGCCGGGGAGTTGAAGCTCTTTCTAAATTTTTAAAGCCAGGCCTTTTCCGCTTCCCGGATTACGTCGATGATTGTCTGCTGAGATGCCCGATTCCGCAGAAGTTCCCGGAAAGATTCTTGCTGGCAAAAAAAATTAATCCGGGAGAGGGTATGCAAATGCGTTTTCGCGGAAGACGATAAGATAAGCAGTACTGTATGCACCGGCTGGCGGTCTAGGGCTTTCCAATCCACGGGGCGGCTCAAAAACCCCACGGCGACGCGCTCATCCTGCAGTTCGGCCGCCGCCGGATTCCGGGGATGCGGCAGAGCAATCCCATGCCCTACCGCCGTAGACATTAACGCTTCCCGTTCAAGCACAGCCTGCAAAAGCCCCTCCGGATCTGTCAACGCCAACGCGCTGATCAAACCGCTTAAAACTTCCGCCGGGGACGTCCCGGGTAATTGAGAAAATACTCCGCCTCGTTCAATCAGATGAATCAGATTTTTCTTTTCATCAAATTTTTCCGCTTCCATTTTTTTCCTTTTTTCTATTTTTAAAAATAGAAAAGCTGTTTCTCCCGAATCTTTTACAGAAATTAGTTTCTAAAATTTTTAAAAAAATGTTTTAGCGAATGATTGCAGGCGTAGAGGTCAAAGGCTTCCGGATCAAAGGCTCCGCCGAGAGCTTCTTGCGCCTGCTGGCGTTCCGTAATAGTTCCGTTTTCAAGCATATCCACGTACCGTCTGAATCGAATCGGACCTTCCACCGACTCCGGGGGCGGAGAACCTTCTCCGGCAATGCACCGAATCGGGTCCTGCTTGTCCAAATCAATTCGGGCAAGCAAAATCAGCTTGATGGTCCATTTCGTTCCGTATTCATAAGACAGCCCGATTACGCCGTTTTGCCCTAAGTCGGCCAGTTGCATCTGGAGATTCAGCTCTTTATCGAGCTTAGGGGGGATATTCTTTTTGCTGACGAATCGGGGGATGGCGCCTTCGGGCTTGGTCTTCCCGGACGCCGAATCCGAAAGAAAGCGAAACCGGCTCTTCCCTTTCCACCCGAATAAAATCTGCAGGATACCATGCGCTTCCTCAAGAGTAGCGGTTTCCGGGAGAACAATCCTGCGCCAAACGTCAGTGCCGCCTATGCTGATCTGCACAATCCGGCCGGGAAGGCTCGTTTCGTTTCGGGGCTTCACCAGAGAAAGATTATTACGGCGATAAGTGTCAATCGACTCGTCGATCATTTCTTTCATATCTTCAAAGGTTTCAACCATACTGTCCACGGAATTATCCAAAGTTTCCAATTCCCCGGAGGGCAGAGCTTCGTCAACATCCAAGTCCTCAAGTATATTCGCCGCATGACTCTGAATCTGGGAAAGAATGATAAACGTATGCCGAGGCAACCAGGACGAATCAATCTCCCCCTTTTGCAGACGGGCGGTCAAATCAATGACCGCAGTATGCAATTCGCCAACTCGCTGGCGCAGGGGTCCCATTCGCTGATCCGAAAAATACAGGTACGAATCCTGCAATTCCTCGAAGACTTCAAGAATGTACGCGGCAAAATACCCCCATTCCTGCTCGTTTATGGGAATAACTTCCGGCACGATGCGTTCAATCAGCCGGGCCAGGTCCGTATCTTTCCGGAACAGCGCATCCCGCACATACGCGTTGATCACGTATTCGGACACCGGAATTTCTTTTTTGAATAGAATCTCCTCAACGGTGGTGCGTTCCGCAGGAACATTGTTCTTTTCGAGGTCCAGCCGGTCGGGAATTTCCTTGCCGGCATACCAAAAGCGGGTCTCAATGCCGTACACCGCGGTTTCAATGACATCGGTTTTCTCGTAGAGAAAATCCTCCAGAGAATAGGCCGGCACGGAACGCATAGCCGGACCGCCGTACCAATACGCAAAGGCAACCTGATCTTCCGTAGAGCTTCCCGGTCCGAACTGCTCGAAGGCCCTGTGAAATCCCGCTTCCGCGGCTTCCTGCCAGGCGTCCAGGTCCTGGGCAGGCCAGGCCTCTTTCGGCACTCGCTCAAGGGCGAAATGCCCTTCTTTCCAATTTAGGGTCCGGACAATAAACCTATCTCCCGGCACAAACCCGCTCTCCCGATAGATATTCCGCAGATCCAACGTTTGAATCGAAACTTCCGCCGGATCGTCATAGGGATCGAAGTTGAAGGCTTCTTCGTTTTCAGGATTATCCCGGGCCACATACTGAGGGGCGTATTCTTCCCCGTAAATGCTGTAAAAGGGATAAAATTCCTCCGGCGGGGCTTCCATGGCCGTATGGTCCACCTCTCGGCCTTCCCAAAAAAAGGTATAGGTGTGAGGAAGCAGTACCGGATTGGCAAAAGGAACGCATCGATGCCCCGGAATCAAAATGCCGTTGAGCAATTCCAGCCGGGTCGGGCTGATAACAAAAGGTACCGGCTCGAAACATCCCCGGCGGCTGAGCCATTTATTGGCGTCAACCCGAAAGGCTATGCTCCGATTCGTCATAAACTTGGCAATCTCTCTGGCTAATTGGCCTGCTTTTTGGTGCTGATACTTCTTGATATACGCTACCGCATCTTCCGGCGTAAACGGTTCAACCCGGTTTTCGAGAAAATCATAGAAGGCGTCTTCCTGCATTATAGTCATGAATACTTCTATTATGCCCGGAATCGGCGATCATTGCAAGTACCACCCCGCTCTGACCCAAGCTAGGTATTTTTCTTACGTTTCAGCGAAAGGATAAACTCGCAGAGGTTCTGCATCCCGGATTCTCCCCGGATGTGTTCTCCTAGGATCGCGGCGTTTTGCTGGTACGTTGGGTTGGTGACGAGGTCCTTCACTTTTGCCGCTAATTCGGATTGGGAAAACCGAGCAAGCCGCACCGAATCCGGTCCGAGTCCCAAAATAAACACCCGCCGGCCCCAATAAAACTGATCCAGCAGAATCGGAACGACGAGCTGAGGTTTTCCCGCCCGGCCTACACTGTGAGTTGTGCCGCTTCCGCCATGGTGAATAATCGCGCTGCAAAAAGGGAATATCAGCCCATGGGGAATTCCGCTGTTTAGCAGGAATACATGGGATTTTTCCCGCAATTCTACTCCGAAATCCCACCACCCGGCGCCGAGAATCAGTTTATACCCCTGTTTTTCGCAAATATCGCAGAGCCAAGCGCAGAATTGATTCCCTTTTTTGGAAGTACAGCTCCCAAAAGTAAAGAAAATTGTGGGTTTTGTGTCTTTTTGCATAAAATCCAAGAGTTTGCGGTAAGATAATTCATCATAATGCAGGGCATCATTAAAACAATAGCCCCCAATACTCCACTCGTAGTCCCAATCGGGGTCGGTTTCGCCTAAAAAACGGCTATACATCAGGTAATTTACCGCGTGCCGAGGCGCGTGTTCCCCCTGATCCTCAATCGGCGGCATCCCAAGCTGGTCCCGGTGCTTGTTGAGGACCTTTTTAACCATCAGGTTCAGCCCCAAGTTCAAAAGCTTCCATTGCCAAAACGGCGAAATTACCGGATGCCGAGGAATAGGCATAACCGGCGGCGGCAGATGCTTGCCCGGCAACAGGGGCGCGTAGGCCGTCCGAATCAGCGGAGTTTTGCAGTATTCGGCTATGGTGGGGGCCCCAAATTCCGTATTAGAAGCCACTAAAACGTCGTACCGCTTTACCAAAGGAATAAGTTCGTCAAACTGAGAGTGAATCACCCGCCGGGTCCACGCGAGAAGATCATGGGTATTTGTGGAGGTCTCCACCATATTGAGAATGTCATCCCCCCCTTGCACGACATAATTCAGCCCGAAAAACTGCGCTTCTTTTTCAAAAACCGCAGGCAGACTTATCGTAACATCATGATTAAATCGCGCCAGTTCGCTTGCCAATGCAAGGTAGGGGTAGACATCCCCTTGAGAACCTCGGCTTACCAAGAGTATTTTCATAAAAAATAGTGTTATTAGTATACCCGGTTTGCATCGTTTGAGTCAAGCCCGGCATTATCGAAAAAGGGCCCCCAATGGGGGGGCTTGGTTTTTAGGCTACGTAGCTTTCGAGAAGTTGCTGGCGGGCCGGGTGCTGTAACCGTTTCAGCGCCTTTTTTTCGATTTGCCGGATTCGTTCTTTGGTTAGGTTGAATCGGTCTCCGATTTCTTTGAGGGACATGGGTACATTATCCCCCAGGCCGAAGCGGTAACGGATGATGTCCGCTTCTTTTGGGTTTAGGGTGCTGAGGACCAGCTCTATATCCGCCTGAAGCGCGCTGGTTACGGCTTGCTCGTCCGGCGGGATGTAGGTTTCGTCTTCGATGAAGTCTCCCAGGAGGGAAGAATCTTTATCCGCGTAGACCGGGTTTTCGAGGGAAACCAGATCTCTGCTGATGTTCAGCAGTTCTTCGACATGGGCGGGGTCCATTTCGAGGAGCCGCGCGATTTCTCGGATTTCGGCTTCCGCGCCGTGACAGTCTTGGACCATTTTCCGGGCCTTTTCGATTTGGACCAATTCGTTGGCCCGATTGAGGGGGAGCCGGATCATGCGGGATTTTTCGCAGATCGCTTTGAGAACCGATTGACGGATCCACCACACCGCGTAGGAGATAAAGTGGTATCCTTTGGTTACGTCGTATCGTTCTATTGCATTCAGCAGGCCGATGTTGCCTTCGCTGATGAGGTCCGATAAAGGCAACCCTTGTCCCTGATATTTCTTGGCTACATTCACTACGAAGCGAAGGTTTGCTTTTGCCAATGTATGTTGAGCCTGAGTATCTCCCTGAGCCGCGGCCCGGGCGATCCGATCTTCTTCCTCTTTGCTTAAAAGGGGAATCTTGTTGATTTCCTTGAGATATACAGAGAGGACGTTCTCGTCGGAATTGGGAGTTCCAGTCAGGCTGTTTTTCTTTTTGGTTTTTGCACTCATCATGGCGTGCCTCCTTCACATACCTTACACATACTTTTATATATGCAAAAAATATGCCAAGACGATATATCCTATCCCGCCGTATAACTTGTTATATATAAAAGAATTATATCTTTCCCCAAACCTCTGGAATCCCGGCTTTTCCATGTATTGTTTCATAATGACTCACCTTTTTAAAAAAGAGGGAAAACAGTATCATTTTGACGCTTTTTGGGTGTAAGATACTTGATTTTGCCGCACATAACGCAACTCTTTTCATAAAAAACGCAAAGATTGCAAATATAACCCAAAGTATTTGCGCCATAAACTAAGGTATGCTAAAATAAAGTAAATTTTTTGAAATAAAAAAAAGCCGAGGGTAAAAAAGATATGGAAATAATGAAAAAAAAATCCGTCGCGGGAATCGCAATAGAACGAGGAAAAGTCTTCATCGCCCGAAGACTCCCAGGAGGCGCCTTGGGAAAAAAATGGGAATTTCCGGGCGGAAAAGTGGAACCCGGAGAAAGCAACGAAGCCGCGCTCCTGCGCGAGTATAGAGAAGAACTCGGCGCGCCGATTCGGGTGGGACCCTTTCTTGGAATGGCGTCTTTCGAGCATCAGGGGCTTCGGGAAGTATACGCCTATAGGGTGTATCTGGAGGGGTCCAATTTCAGGCTTGTAGACCACAGCGAATACCGCTGGGCGGACCTCGAGGAAATTGAATCCCTCGACTTCGTCGAATCGGACCGCAAACTGCTCCTGTATGTTCAGGCCAAAATGCCCAGGGAAGCCCCGGCCGGCCATGACTAAATCGATAAAACCGGTTATACTTTTTCCGTAATGAACGCTTCTATTTTCCATAGTCAAGGGTGGGGTTTTGTACTTATTATATGTATGGCGATTTTTGTCTATGCCTGCGCCAAAGAGTCCGGGGAGATAATGATAATCCCTCCGCCGACCCATCCTTTATCCCGGTCTGTGGTGGGCTACGGCGTGATCAAGGCCTCTTTTACCCGGGTAATGCACAGCCCCGAACCGGCCGGGGTCTCCTTGGGGTATTTGCGCCGGGGGGCGGTTGTGCGGGTTCTTGAACGGCGGTCCCTGGGCAGTCCGGGGCGCCGGGAATCTTGGGTATTAGTAGAAGGAAATTTTCGGGGCTGGCTCCAGGAAGATGAACAGGTAATCGACATTTACGATTTAGAAGCTCAAGCCGGAACCGCCGCCTCGATTATCACCCGCTAACCCGCCGGAGGGCTAGAGTTCCTTTCTTTTAAGCCGCTGAATATAGGCTACGAAGGTTCGGTCCGATACGGCGATATGAGAAAGAATCCAATCGTGCAGGAAATGGGTGAATCCGTTGGGAATAAAATCTTTTCCGTCTTCAAAATTTTTCCGGTCTTCGAGAATTTTTTTTACAAATCCTTCGTGTTCCCGTTTGTGGGCGGGGTATTCGGGGTAGTTTACCCGGGTCATGATTTGTTCTTCCGTGGAGAAATGGAAGGCCACGTAATCCACTGTAGCGCGCAGAGCTTTTTCAAACTGCTCTCGGGCGAATGTTTTTCCCTGCCGGCAGGCCATATAGAGCGAATTGGTCAGGTTGATTAATTGTTTGTGTTGTTCGTCGATGATATGAATGCCCACCGCATAGCGTTCTTCCCATTTAACAAAGATATTATCCATATAGGTCTCCTTTTAATGCAGGACTGGCGGAAGGTCAAGGACGCCTTCTTTTTTGAGCCGCAAAATATGATCGACAATGAGTTTGTCCGATACCGCTATGTGGGAGAGAATCCAATCCCGCAAGTATCGGGCGAATCCGTTAGGCACGAAACTTTGGCCCTTCTCGAATCTTTTTTTATCTTCGAGAACTTTTTTTACAAATCCTTCGTGTTCTTGTTTGTGGGCGGGGTATTCGGGGTAGTTTACCCGGATCATGATTTGTTCTTCCGTGGAGAAATGGAAGGCCACGTAATCCACTGCCGCGCTGAGGACTTCTCCGAAGTGTTCTCGGGCGAAACCTTCGCCTTGCCGGCAGGATTCAAACAGCGCATCCGTTAGGTTGATGAGCTGTTTGTGTTGTTCGTCGATTACCCGGATGCCTACGGCGTATCTATTTTCCCATTTTACAAAAAGGTTATCTCCCATGTGCCTAATCCTTGAGGTTCTTTTAGGGAAAAAGTATAGCATTTATTCTTTTAAAAGACAAGGGTATTTTTTCTAGGCCCTTTTTTCCTCCTCTTTTTTGCGCTGAAGGACGTACTGACTGTAGGCTTTGTCATGGACCGCGATGTGGTTGAGGATCCACTCTTTTAAATAGTTGACGAACACATAGGCGACGGCTTGGCCCTTTTGGAATTTCTGGATCTCTTCCTCGATCTTTTTCACGAAACTTTCGTGTTGCCGTTTATGAGCGGGGTATTCCGGGTATTTGACGCTGGTTAAAAGCTTTTCTTCCGCGGAGAAGTGAAAATTCACATACTCTAGGGTTTTCCGGATGACTTCTTTGAAATACTCTTGGGCCGCGTCGCTACTTTCGATGCAGGCTTCGTAGAGCTTGTTGGTCAGCTCGATTAAGGCTTGATGCTGTTCGTCAATAAAGGGGAGGCCTACCGAGTATTCGGATTTCCACTCGACATAGGTTATTTTTTCTTCCATAAAAACGCTCCTGATTTTTTTTCCGAATTGAGAATTAGTATAAAAGAATACGGGGGCCCTGGCAAGGTATTTCCGATATTGGTCTTGTAATTTGCCGGGCCTTTGGGTATGGTAAAAGGAAATTTTCAAAAGGTGAAAGCGATGCAAAAGTGCAGGAGTGTATTAGTTCTTGGGTCCGGGGGACTCAAGATAGGGCAGGCTGGGGAATTTGATTATTCCGGGTCCCAGGGGCTTAAGGCCCTGCAAGAAGAAGGGGTCCGGAGGATTCTCATCAATCCGAATATCGCTACCATTCAGACCAGCGAGGGCCGGGCCGAGGCTATTTACTTCCTGCCGGTAACTCCGGAGTATGTCCGGCAGGTTATTGAGAAGGAACGGCCCGAGGGCATTCTTCTGGGTTTTGGGGGGCAGACGGCCCTGAATTGCGGGGTTGAGCTGGACCGGCAGGGGATTTTTTACAAGTATGGGGTTTCGGTTTTGGGGACTCCGGTGGGGGCCATTGAGGATACCGAGGACCGGGAGCGGTTTATTGCCCGGCTGGACGAAATCGGGGCGAAGTCTCCCCGGAGCGTCCCCGCGAGGGATGTTTCCGGGGCGGTTCGGGCCGGGGCTAAGATTGGGTATCCGGTGATGGTCCGGGCGGCTTTTGCGTTGGGCGGCGCGGGTTCTGGGATTTGCCGGAATGATCGGGAATTGGGCAACCTCTGCGACCGGGCTTTTGCCCAAACTTCCCAAGTATTGATCGAGGAATATCTTGGGGGCTGGAAGGAAATTGAGTATGAGGTCCTTCGGGATAGGTATGACAACTGCATTGCGGTATGTAATATGGAAAATTTTGATCCTTTGGGCATTCATACCGGTGAAAGCATTGTGGTGGCTCCGTCCCAGACTCTTACGGATGGGGAGTATCATAACCTTAGGCGGACGGCCCTGGAGGTGATTCGGCATTTGGGGATTGTGGGGGAATGTAATATTCAGTATGCCCTGGATCCGGAATCCGAGGATTACCGGATTATTGAAGTGAACGCCCGGCTTTCCCGGAGTTCTGCGTTGGCCTCGAAGGCGACCGGGTATCCTTTGGCTTTTGTGGCGGCGAAGTTGGCCCTGGGGTATTCTTTGGCGGAGATAGAGAACCGCATTACGAAGGCGACGAAGGCTTGTTTTGAGCCGGCTCTGGATTACTGTGTTGTGAAGGTGCCTCGGTGGGATTTACGGAAGTTTAAAAACGTGGATGCCCGGATTGGATCGGCGATGAAGTCTGTCGGGGAGGTGATGGGCCTAGGCCGGACCTTTGAGGAGGCCCTGCAGAAAGCTCTGCGGATGACCTGCGGGGCCCCGGGTTTGGCTGGGGAAGGGGAATTCAGCGGTTCCGGGGATATTAAAACCGCTTTGACGAATCCCACGGAACAGCGGATCTTCATGATTTACCGGGCCTTCGCCGAGGGCTGGAGTGTAGAGAAGGTACACCGGTTAACGAAAATCGACCGGTGGTTTCTGCACAAAATCGAGGGAGTCTGGGAAACCGAGGGGCGGTTGCGCCGGGCCTCGGCCGGGCCTCGGGACCGGGCCTTACTGTTGGAGGCTAAGCGGAAGGGCTTTTCGGATGCCCGAATCGGGGAGTTTTGGGGCCTTTCGGAGGGGGAGATTCGGTCCCTCCGGGAGGCCCAGGGGATTCGCCCGGCCGTGAAGCAGATTGACACCTTAGCCGGGGAGTATCCGGCTTCGACGAATTATCTGTATTTGACCTATTCCGGGGACGGGGATGATTTGCTTCCGGCCCGGCGGGGGGTGATGCTTTTAGGCTCCGGGGCCTATAGGATCGGCAGTAGTGTGGAATTTGATTGGTGCTGTGTGAATGGGGCGGAGACGGTTCGGCGTTTGGGGCGGTATTCGATCCTGGTGAACTGCAATCCTGAAACGGTTTCCACGGATTATGACGTGGGGGACCGGCTTTACTTTGAGGAATTGACCTTAGAACGGATCCTCGATATTTATGATTGGGAAAAACCCGAGGGGCTTTTATTGGCCCTGGGGGGGCAGATTCCGAATAATCTGGCCACTCAGCTGTATTCCCAGGGCCTTCGGATTTACGGAACGGCTCCTTCGAACATTGACCGGGCCGAGGACCGGAACAAGTTCTCGGCCCTGTTGGATCGTCTGGAGGTAGCCCAGCCGGCCTGGAAAGAGCTGACGGATCCGGCTTCGGCTAAAGCTTTTGCCGAAGCCGTGGGCTATCCGGTTTTGGTAAGGCCCAGTTACGTTCTTTCCGGGGCGGCGATGAATGTGGCGTGGGACGAAGGGAGTTTAGAAGACTTTTTGAATCTCGCGGCCCACATGTCGGCGGAGCATCCGGTGGTGATTTCCAAGTTCATCGAGAACTCTAAGGAGATAGAAGTCGACGCGGTGGCAAAAAAAGGAGAGATTTTGTTTTACGCGGTGAGCGAACACATCGAAAACGCCGGGGTACATTCCGGGGATGCCACGGTAGTTCTGCCGGCCCAAAGAATTTACCTGGAGACTCTCCGGAAAATCCGGCTTATTACGGCCCGGATCGCCGAGGCCCTGGAGATAACGGGCCCCTTTAACATTCAGTTCTTGGCGGAACGGAACCAGGTACGGGTCATCGAATGTAATCTCCGGGCAAGCCGTAGTTTTCCCTTTTGCTCGAAGGTGAGCCGGGTGAATATGATCCGCCTGGCCGTTCAGGTCATGCTGGATGAGCCGGCCGATAAGATTCCCCCCTCGGCCCTGGATTTACCCTGGGTGGGAGTGAAGGCGGCCCAGTTTAGTTATGCCCGATTGCCCGGAGCCGATCCGGTTCGGGGCGTTGAGATGGCTTCTACCGGCGAAGTCGCCTGTATCGGCCCCGATCAAAACGATGCCCTCTTGAAAGCTCTCTTATCCGTGGGCTACCGGATTCCCAAAAAGGGAATTCTGCTTTCTACGGGCCCCCTGGAGGACAAGATTGATTTCCGGGATTCGGCCCGGCGTCTGGCCGAATTGGGCTATAAGCTCTACGCTTCCCACGGCACGGCCCGGTTTTTACATTCCGAGGGAATTCCCTCAACCGCCCTGAACTGGCCCCTGGAAATGAAAGAACCGAACATTGCAGGCTTTCTCCGGCGCCGGGAAATTGATCTGGTTATTAACGTTCCTAAAAATAATCAAAAACAGGAATTGAAGAATGATTACCGCATCCGCCGGATGGCCATTGATTATGACATTCCCCTTTTTACCAATATAAAAACGGCCAAGGCCTTTATCGACGCCCTGGTGAGTTACCGGGAACGGGGTTTAGAGATAAAAGCCTGGGAAGAATACTCCTAAGCGGTTCCCAAGCCCCCCAAAGCCCCGGAAAAAAACTTGGCAGGCCTGGAAAAAATCTTTTCGGCCGCAGAAAAAATCTTTTCGGTGACAGAAAAAAACTTGGCGGGCCTGGAAAAAATCTTTTCGGTGACAGAAAAAAACTTGGCGGGCCTGGAAAAAATCTTTTCAGCGGCAGAAAAAAACTTGGCGGGCACAGAAAAAAACTTTTCCGGGGCTGAAAAAAACTTGGCGGGCACAGAAAAAAACTTTTCCGGGGCTGAAAAAAACTTGGCGGGCACAGAAAAAATCTTTTCCGGGGCAGAAAAAATCTTGGCGGGCCTGGAAAAAAACTTTTCCGGGGCAGAAAAAAACTTGGCGGGCACAGAAAAAAACTTTTCCGGGGCCTGGAAAATTTCAAAGGGCCCGGAAAAAAACCGATAAACAACAAAAAAGCACTAAGGAGGCTTTTACATGGCTTACAATCAAGATTACATCCCGGCCCGGGATTCGGACTTTGACGGCTGGCTGACTAATCTCACTAATTACTTGGACAGCAAAACGGCGGGTCCCGGGGCCCTTTGGACCCACATTCCTCCGGAAAAGCTGGCGTCTTTGAAGGCCCATGCCGGAGCTTGGCGGGCCGCTTACGCCAAGACCGTGGGACCCCACAACAGCGTCGAAACGGAGGCTAAAAACGACATCCGGGCTTCGGCTAAAACCTTTATCCGGCAGTTTGTCGCCCAATATCTCAAATTTGATCCCGTCACCAACGAAGACCGGACCGCCATGAATTTGCACAATCGGGATACCACCCATTCTTCCATAGGGAGGCCCGAGAGCCGGGCTCTGATAACGGACCTGCGGTCTCTCGGGGGGTTTCGCACGGAAATCCGGTTTCAGGACGAGGCCGCCCCGGGAAGCCAGGCCATCCCCTACGGCATGAACGGATGCCTCCTCAATTACCTCCCGGCCGAAGAAAAGGTCCAGGACTACGGGCGGCTCCTCCATTCGGTACTCATGACCCGGTCCCCCTTCACCCTTGCCCTGGGCCCCAATACCGAAGGCCAATTCCTCTCTTGCGCCGCCCGATGGCAAAACAAAAAAGGGGAACTCGGCCCCTGGGGAGAAATTCAGCATATCGTCATAACCTAGCCGGCTTTCCCCCGGGCTCCCGGGGGGATTCCCCCCGGCCCTTTGAAAAGGGCCGGAATCCCCGGTCTTCTAAAAAACCCGGGCCGGGAAATTCCCGGGCTTTCAAAAAAAGAAAAAAAAAATTTAAAATATTTTTGAAAAAAATGAATCAAAAAACCGGATAAGGCCGTATATAATGAAACCATCGTTTTTTGGAGGAAAATAAGAATGATGAAGTATCTGCAAAAGCTCGGGAAGAGCCTCATGCTTCCCGTGGCGTGTCTGCCCGTAGCCGCAATTCTCATGGGTATCGGCTACTGGATCGACCCTACCGGCTGGGGGGCCAATTCCCCCGGGGCCGGGTTCCTCATCAAAGCCGGGGGCGCAATTATCGATAACATGGCCATCCTGTTCGCCATCGGCGTCGGAGTGGGAATGGCCAAAGACGGCGAAGGAACCGCCGCGCTCTCGGCTCTGATCTCCTGGCTCATGGTGCAAACCCTCCTCTCCCCCGGGGCCTACAGTATGTTCATGGGGGTTCCGGTATCGGAGGTCCCGGCGGCCTTCGGGAAACTGAATAACCAGTTCATCGGCATCGTTACCGGTCTCATCGGCGCGGCCTGCTATAACCGGTTCCACCAAACGAAACTGCCCGACGCCCTCTCCTTCTTTTCGGGCCGGCGATGCGTCGCGATTATCACCGCCGGGTCTACCCTGATTCTGATTTTAATCCTGGCCTTCGTGTGGCCCCTCGTATTCAACGCTCTCGTTTCTTTCGGAGAGATTATCGTCGCCACGGGCCCCATCGGCGCGGGGATTTACGGCTTCCTCAACCGGATACTTATCCCGGTCGGGTTGCACCACGCCCTCAACAGCGTGTTCTGGTTCGACGTGGCCGGCATCAACGACCTCGGCAAATTCTGGAGCGGTAACGGAGTTCTCGGGCAGACCGGAATGTACATGACCGGCTTCTTCCCGGTAATGATGTGCGGCCTTCCCGCCGCCTGCTTCGCCATGATCCACTGCGCCAAATCAAAAAAGAAAAAAATCGCCGGGGGTCTTCTCTTATCCGGCGCGATTTCCGCCTTCTTCGTCGGCATCACCGAACCTATCGAATTTGCCTTCATGTTCCTCGCCCCGGGGCTCTATGCGGTTCATGCAGTCCTCACGGGCCTCTCTCTGTTTATCACATCCCTCCTGCCGGTCCGATGCGGCTTTAATTTCAGCGCGGGCTTCATCGACTGGTTCCTCAGCTTCAAGGCCCCCATGGCCGTCAATCCCTTTATCATCCTGCCCCTCGGGGCCCTCTACGGGGCCCTCTATTACATCGTCTTCCGGGTGATGATTACCAAATTCAACCTCAAAACCCCGGGCCGAGAAGACGACGACGACGAAACCCCGGAACCCGCCGAGATAAAAACCGCCCGGACAAACCGGCCCAGCCCCGGAGGAACCGGTAAACCCAGCTTCGCAGAAGTCGCGGCCATCTGCCTCGAAGGTCTCGGAGGTAAGGAAAACATCGTCTCCTTCGAGAATTGCATCACCCGATTGCGTTTGGAAGTCAAAGATTCCGCCCAAGTCAACGATAAAATCATCAAAACCGCCGGCGTCGCCGGGGTAATTCACCCCAGTAAAACGGCCGTGCAAATCATAATCGGCACGAAAGTGCAGTTCGTCGCGGACGAATTCAAAAAACTGCTATGACCATTATCCGGGAAAAATGCGTCGAGACCCAGGAAGAAATCGAAACCGCGGTTCAGTACCGAGCCGACCGAATCGAACTTTGTTCCCGGCTCGACGCCGGAGGCTTCACCCCGGAAATTGCCCTGACAAAATTTGCCGTGGAAAAGGGCCTTTCCGTCGTCGTTATGCTTAGGCATCGAAGGGATTTCCTCATCTCCCCGGAAGAAGTCCGGCTCCTGCAAAAGGAAATCCGGACCTTCCGGGATCTGGGAGTTTCCGGCTTTGTCTTCGGCTTCCTAACCCCAGAAGGCAACCTAAACCGGCCAGCCCTAGAAACCCTGCTAACCGAAGGAGCCGGAAAAGAAACGGTTTTCCACATGGCCTTCGACGAAATTCCCCAAGAACGGCAATTTGCCCTCTTAGATGACCTGGCCGGCCTGGGCTTCACCCGAATCTTAACCAAAGGAGGCCCCGGAAAAGCCTCGGAGAACCCGGCTCATTTGCAGGCCCTGGACCAATACGCCGGGGGCAAAATAGCCCTCCTCGCCGGCGGAGGCGTCACCGACGCCAACTACCAAGGCTTACACGAAAAAACCGGAATCCTTCAGTTCCACGGCCGAAACCTCGCAGGCCCCTCAGGTAAACCCTAAGGGCCCCAGCAAAACCGCCCCAACCGAATCCTTCTGTTGACAAGGCATCGTTCCTTTGGTATCCTATACAAGGAGGAATATGTTTATGAAGAAATTAAAAAGATTAGCGGCCGCCCTCCCGCTGATGTGCCTTATTGCGTTCGGCTCCTGCGGAGGCAAAGCCGGGGATTCCGGCAAAAATGCCGTCTCATCCGAGACAAAAGCGGATTTGTATACCCCGGTAGGCTCTTACCCTATCGCCAAAGAACCGATTACCATGACCCTGTTCGCCATGAGCGCGCCGAACGTCGTGGATCTGCAAACCAACGATTTTACCAAGTACTTAGAAGAAAAAACGAACATCAAGTGGAATTTCGTAACCGCGTCCAACGATTCCGCCATAGAAAAAATGAATCTGCTCCTCAGCAGTAACGAGTACCCCGACGCATTCCTGTTCAGAACCCCGAATATTACTATGTACGGAATGCAAGAACATATCCTTATCCCCCTGGAAGACCTTATTCCCAAGTATATGCCCAATTACTGGCGATTCATGCAGGAAAACCCGGAACTCTGGGCCCAACAACGCCAAGCAGACGGCCACATTTACGGAATAGCGTCCTTTAATGAGTGCTATCACTGCACTCACTACTATAAAATGTGGGCAAATATGGAATGGCTGGAAAAAATCGGACTGGGGGTTCCAACCACTACCGAAGAATTCAAAGCTGTATGCAAACGTTTCTTGGAACTCAAACCCGACGGTATTCCCGTTACCGGTTCAACCACCGGCTGGGGAGAACAGTTCGTCGATTTTCTTATCGGGTCCTTTATTACAAGTCCGGGAATCCGCCCCACCAACGACCGCTTGGCGGTTTCGCCCTCCGGCGAAGTGGTTACCATCGCCAACCAGCCCCAATACCGGGCGGCTCTGCGGTTTCTGCGGGAACTCTACACGATGGGCGCCATCTACGACGGCGGCTTCACCCAAGAATCCGGGCAGTACCGAAGCCTTGTAAATCAGCCCGGCGCGCCGGTTCTGTTTCTCGCGTCCGGCGCCATCGTCAACAGCGTGGATGCGGAAACAAATCCTTCTTTGTACAAAGCTTATCGGGCCGTCGCGCCCTTCAAAGGTCCCGACGGAACTCAAATCAATACGAACTTCAAATACGACAGCTTGCAGGAAAATAAGCTGGTCATTACCGACCGATGCAAGTATCCTGAAGCGGTTCTGCGTTGGGCGGATCATTTTTATACCCTCGAAGGGTATCTTCAGTATCAATACGGCGCGAATCTTGACGGCAAAGATTTTATCCTAAATCCCCCCGGAGAGGTCGGACTGAACGGCAAACCCGCCTTGTTCAAGGTGTTGAATCAGTATACCGCGGAAGCGCAAAATCACGACTGGCAGGATATTGGTCTGATTTACGCCACTGCGGATATTCGCCTCGGAGAAGCCACGGATCCGAATATCGATATTACTTCCAGCGCAGGCCTTGAAAAACTGTTGGTCATCGAAACAGAAACAATGTGCGAACCCTACAGCCAAAAGCCCGGACAGTTCGATGTATTGCCGGCCCGGCTTAAACTAACTTCCGAAGAAGCAAATTCCGTTCAGACTATCGGCGTCGAGTTGGTGAAGTATATCGATGAAAATCAGGTAGCTTTCATTACCGGCAGAAAAAATCTTGATACCGACTGGGACGCTTATCTTGCCGGATTTGACCGAGTCGGCCTTCCTGAATATCTCAAGGTCAATCAAGCCGCTTGGGATCGTCAGCAGGGAAAATAGTTTTTCTGCTTTTTTCTAAATTTCTTTTAGAAAAAGTAAAAGTTAAAAAAGTAATTTTTCTAAAAAAGCAAAAATTTAAAAATAAAAAAAGAAAGAAAAACTTTTTTAGATAAGGAAGAAAATATGAAAATAAAACGTTCCCGAGCCCCGGCGGGAAGCTGGCAGTTTTGGCTTATTATGGTGCTTCCGTTGGCCTATATCATTATCTTCAGCTATGTTCCGATGAGCGGCGTTTTGATGGCTTTTAAAGATTACAGTCCTCGCCGGGGAATCTGGCAGAGTCCCTGGGTGGGCTTACGGTGGTTCAAGCAGTTTCTCACGACTCCGTCGGGCGTGACGGTCATCGTCAATACTCTGCGGCTGGGGTTTTACAGCCTTTTGGCGGGCTTTCCTATCCCGATACTTCTCGCTATAGGTTTAAACGAAATCCGTTCCTTGCGATTTAAAAAAACCGTCCAGATGGTAACCTACGCGCCCTATTTCATTTCTACGGTAGTTATGGTCGGGATGCTGATGCAGATTACGGATCTTCGCTTGGGGATTTTAAACCGGCTTTTAACCCTGTTCGGAGGACAGGCGGTGAACTTTTTCGGTAGCGCGGAAATTTTTCCCCACCTGTATGTGTGGAGCGGAGTCTGGCAGACCATGGGCTACAGCTCGATTATTTACATCGCGGCTCTGGCGGGAATCAACAAGGAACTGCAAGAAGCGGCCGTCGTTGACGGCGTTTCCCGGGTTCAGCGGATCTGGTATGTAGACCTTCCGGCCATCCAGCCGACGGTTATTATTCTCCTCATCTTCAACTGCGGCTCGATTATGAGCATCGGTTTTGAAAAAACTTATCTTATGCAAAATTCGATCAATATGCCGACCGCAGAAGTTATATCGACCTTTGTGTATAAAGTAGGATTACAGAACGCGAATTACAGTTTTTCTACCGCAGTAGGTCTGTTTAATTCGCTCGTGGCTTTCGGTTTGATGATGGCGGTAAATCAGTTGTCCAAAAAGCTGACCGATACGAGTGTGTGGTAAAGGAGGATGCCATGAAAAGTAATTTGATACGGGATACCCCCGGAGATCGGCTCTTTATAGCCTTTGTATACGCTTTATTGGGGCTTATTTTGGTGGTTGTTATTTTTCCGCTTTTGTACATTGTATCTGCGTCGTTTTCGGATCCGCAGGCGGTTGTGACCGGGCAGGTTTGGCTTTTACCGGTAAATCCGACTCTGCGGGGGTATCAGGCGGTGTTTAAAAATCCGAAGCTCATGTCCGGGTTTTACAATTCATTTTACTATATGATTGTGGGAACGGTGATTAATCTGATTATGACGCTTTTGTGCGCGTTTCCTTTAACCCGCAAAGAATTTCGGGCAAGAAATGTGCTGTCTGTGATTATGGTATTTACCATGTATTTTTCGGGAGGCATGATTCCTACTTACATGGTGGTGAAAAAACTGGGACTCATCGATACCAGGATGGCGATGATTATTCCTGCGGCTCTGAGCGTTTGGAATGTGATTCTCTGCCGGACGTACATTAGTTCTACTATTCCCGATACGCTCTACGAATCGGCGACTCTGGATGGATGTACGCCGTTTCGGTTTATGCTCAGTATTGTTACGCCTTTAAGCGCGCCGATTCTGGCGGTTCTCGCGTTGTATTACGGGGTTGGGCATTGGAACGCCTATTTCAATGCGCTGATCTATCTTAACAAAGCGGAGCTTGCGCCGTTGCAGATTGTCCTGCGGGAAATTCTCGTGTTAAGCAAAATCGATCCGATTATGATTACTGACGCGAGAGAACTCGCCGCAAAACAAGGTCTGACAGATTTGCTGAAGTATTCAGTTATCGTCGTAGGTTCTGCGCCGGTTATGGCGATTTATCCTTTTGTGCAGAAATACTTCGTCAAAGGCGTTATGATCGGCGCGGTAAAAGGCTGATTTTAGTCCAGATATTCTGTCGCGAATTCCGGGATTTTTCCCTTTCTCAAAGGACTTGAAAAAAAAGGGTAAAACCATTACCCTGTCGATATGGCGGTACTTTCGTGGAATGAGATAAAGACCCGGGCCGAGGCTTTTGTCAGTGAATGGCAGGACAAAGCCGTAAACGCCCGGGAAGAAGCGGACGCGCAAACCTTTGAAAACGACTTTTTTCACATCTTCGGCGTTGCCCGCCGGAAGGTCGCGCTCTTTGAAAAAAAGGT
>JAIRPY010000061.1 GCA_031256905.1 Spirochaetaceae bacterium | reverse complement strand
ACCACTCAAAAGTGGAATTGGCTAGGTAGTAGTATTCGCCGACTCGCAAAATCGAAGGGTCCGCATGAAACCCGGTCAGCACAGGATTCGTAATCCGAGACATATCCGCTCCTTACTTTACGTATTTGGGTTATCTTAGGGAAGAAAAAGCCTTCTCGTCAAGTCTGCCGGGGGGGTATTGACGAAATTACGGATTTCCCGTATATATAAAATATTCGGTTTGCAAAAAGCGAAGAAACCGAAGCCCTCTTTATCCGTCTTTGGGATGGATCAAATTAAGCGTCCGTAAGGAGGACCCCATGCGTCAGTACGAACTGACGGTCATTCTTCCCCTGGAAGAAGATCAGAGTAAGGCAGGACGGGAGCAGTTGCTGGCCGATCTTGCCGCAAACGCCGGGGAGATCGAAAAAACCGATGAACTCGGCGATAGAGACCTGGCCTACGAAGTCAAAAAACGGAAACGAGGAAAATACGTTCTCTTCGTTCTCAAACTCGATCCTGCAAAAATCGTTGAACTGGATCGGGTTTTTAAACTCAACCCGAATCTCTTGAAATACCTCTTTGTCAACATTGAAGAATAGGGGAAGCAATGCGTGATCTCAATCATGTCATGGTAATCGGAAGATTGACCCGAGACGCAGAACTCAAATATACCGCCAATGGTCAAGCCGTATGCAGATTTTCCATCGCGGTCAACCGGAACAAAAAAATCGGCGATCAATGGGAAGATGAAGCAAATTTCTTCGATATTGTCGTCTGGGGCCGACAGGGACAAAACTTGGAAAATATCATGAAGTACCTGATCAAGGGAAAACAGATAGGCATCGACGGAGAACTCCGGCAGGACCGCTGGGTCCAGGACGGCCAAAACCGCTCAAAAATAGAAATCATAGCGAATAATTTCCAATTCCTCGGCACCAGCGGCAATTCCGCTGGCGGGCCTCCTAACCCCGGCCCTGCCGGGGGGATTTCTAACCCCGGCAGTTCCTACGGACGGCCCGAACGCCGAAGCGAAAGCTACGCCGAAAAAGGACCGCCCCCTCGGGAACGAGAGCCTTCCGGGGCCCCCTCTTCCGACGGCTTCGCGGATGATATTCCCTTTTAACCTTCCGCCCCGGAGCGCGGAAGCTGAACTAATACCCAAAGGAGTTTTCTATGGCTGATGAACGATACGGCGACAATGAACGCCCCTCCCGGTCCGAACGGGGACCGGAACGGGACGCCCAAATGGACGGACGGGATCCGGAGGACCGAACTTCCCGGGGAAGCAAAACCAGCAAAATCTTTTTCAAAAAGAAGGTCTGTAAATTCTGCCTCCAAAAGCTGAAAATCGATTACAAAGACGCAGATGTACTGCGGCGTTTCATTACCGAACGGGGAAAAATTCTGCCCCGGCGAATTACCGGTACGTGCGCGAAACATCAGCGGTCCCTGTCCCAAGCGATCAAGCGGGCGCGAATCATCGCCCTCTTGCCTTTTGCCGCTGACTAGGTTTTTCCCCAGGAAATGGCATGATCCCCTACCTACCGGCCCTGCTATGCTCGATCCTCAGTGTTGGGTTAATCCGGAGCGGATTACTCAGCTTTTTTTTCCTTGTTCCTATGGGGTTTCTGGCCTATGGGTCCAGCCTCAAGGCGGCATGGGCTGGCGTGGGCTTTGGGGCTTTGCTGAACTGGGGAATATCGCTTATTTTTGCGGGAAAAACCTCTCCGGCGGAGTTTCTTTACTTCGCCCTGATGAACGCGGTGTTTATGGGAATTCTCGCGCCGCCGGTACGGCAGATAGGGCTTATTCGGCTTACTCTGCCGTACCGGTTTATTCTCGGTTCGATTCTGGGTTCTCTTTTATTTTTTCTTGTGCTTGAAACGAGCCGGGATGGTTTTGACGCCTTTCTCCTGGAGCAGGGGAGGATGCTTAGTTCCCTTTATATCGCCTCGGCGGGGACCGATGTGGTTCAGCGTTCTTTGTTGGAACAATCGGCAACTCCGGAAATCATAGCCGGGGTCCTGAAAAGCCTCACCCTTAGGGGGGGCGGATTTGTTTCTTGTCTGTTTATGTTTTTTATAAGCCGGCAGATGGGGCTGTTTTTTGTCCGGCTTATCCGGCGCAAAACCGTAGGGGACCTTGTCAGCGGGTTTCGCGGACCTTCGGGGCTTATTTGGGTATTATCGGGTTCTTTGCTGGGAGTAGTGGCGTCGAAGCTGATTTCCTTCGGTTTCCTTGAAATTCTCGCTTGGAATGGGATAACTATATGTTGTCTTCTCTATCTTGTGCAAGGGTGGGGAATTGTCCAGCATTTTCTTGGGCGCAAAAGTATGGGGACCCGGCTGATTCTTAATATTTTGATGATATTTTTGCTGTTTACTCCGGGCATTAATCTGGGGCTTCTCGGCGGGCTGATTTTGCTGGGAATCGCTGAACATTGGGTGCCCTTGCGGGCGCCGAAATCTGACGGATCATCCTCTACTCCGGGGATGTAACCCTGCCGCAGGCAAAAGGCCGGCGGAAAGGCCGGGGCGGGGTTTATAAAAGAAGAAAGGAGCTTGTGCTGTGAAAGTTATTTTGAATAAGGACCTTGCGCCTCTGGGAGAAGAAGGGGATGTGAAGGATGTCGCTAAGGGCTATGCCCGGAATTTTCTTTTTCCTAAGGGTATTGCCCTGCCTTATACGGATCGGACCCTCAAGGCCCTGGAAGCCCGGAAGGGAGAAATCGAAGCCCGGAAGCAGGCGAAACGTACCGACGCGGCCAGCGTCAAGGAGCGGTTGGAATCGCTGGATCTGATAATAACCATGCCTGCTGGGGCTAATGGCAAGCTCTACGGCGCGGTGACGTCTCAGACTTTGGCCGACGAATTGGGTAAACAGGGATTCCAGATCGAGCGGAAACGAATCGAATTGGCCGGAACGGTTTTCAAGAGCGTTGGGCGGTATAAGGCGGCGGTGAAGCTTTACGAGAATGTCTTTGCGGATTTATCGGTGCAAGTGCAGGGACAGACCTTGAAGACCGAGACCAAAGCTCAACCGAAACCTCGGCGTCCCCGGGCGGAGCCGGGAGCCCGAGCCGAAGACTCGGCCCCGGAGAAACCGGCCCAGGAATCCGCTTCTCCGGAAGAGACCGATTAGTTTTTCCCTTCTGAGAAACCTTGGAAGAACTCGGTTTCTCTCAAAACTAAAAAATGAAAAATTCCATCCCTCCCAATGATCTGGTGGCGGAACAAGCAATGCTAGGCGCGTTATTGATGGATAATGCGGTGGTTGCGAATGTCATGCAGTATGTGGGAGCGGAGGATTTTTATTCCCGGGCTAATGGCAAAATATTCGATGTGATTCTTGAGCTTTGCAACAAGAATGTTCAGGCGGATATTATCACGGTTACCCAGGAACTGCGGCACCGGGGCGGGCTTGACGAGGCGGGGGGCCCCGGTTATGTGGCATCCCTTACCAATGTGGTGCCTTCCAGCGCGAATATCGAATATTTCGCCCAAACGGTCCGGAGTTTTTCCCTCCGCCGGGCCTTGATTCGGATTTGCAAGGAGGTTATCGGTAAAGCTTTCGATGAATCTCTGGAATCCCAAAGTATTTTGGAAGAAACTCAGCAGAAAATATTTGAGTTAAGCGGCAGTCGTCAAGCCTTTACCTACCGGGCGGCAAAAGAGATTGTCGATGAAACGATTGATATTATCGAGCAGTTTTACCGTTCGAAAAAGAGCGTTACCGGGGTTCCTTCGGGTTTCCCGGATTTGGATGCCTTGACTGCGGGTTTTCAGAACGCGGAGCTTATTGTCATAGGCGCGCGGCCCTCTATGGGCAAAACCGCGCTGGCCCTTACTATGGCGTCCCATATCGCTATTAAGCTGAAAATACCTACTGGTTTTTTTACTCTGGAGATGTCTGATAAAGCTCTCATGCTTAGGTTGATTTCGAGCGAAACCGGCATTAACGCCAATGCCATTAGAACGGGATTTTTGAAGGATTCGGATTTTCATCTGCTTATGACCGCCGCGGATAGCATTTGCGATGCTCCGTTGTATATTGTGGATCGGCCGAACATGAAACTTTTGGATCTGCGCGCTCAGGCTCGGCTTTTGCGGTCTAAGGAAAAGGTGGAGATTATATTTATCGATTATCTGACCCTTATTGCGTCGGATAATTATCGACTGCCCCGGTATGAGCAGATTGCGGAAATTTCCCGATCCCTTAAAAGCCTAGCTCGGGAGCTGGCTATTCCGATTGTGGCCCTTTCCCAGCTTACCCGGGAGGCGGAGAAAGAAAAGCCCAATCTTGCCAGCATCCGGGAATCCGGCGCCATCGAACAGGACGCGGATGTGGTGATGTTTCTGCATGGCAAGCGCGAAGCCGACATGGACCCCGCGGAACGAGCCGCCAGCCCGGACGGCGAAGAAGGCATTCAGCGGGATTTGATTCTCGCCAAACAGCGAAACGGCCCCGTGGGAACGGTAAACCTGCGGCTCTTGTCAAAATACACGAAATTTGTATCCCTTGAAAAATATCAGGATCTTTAGCTTCCCGGCCGGGGTTATTTGGAAAAAGTAGAAGGGAATCGTTCCCGGCTGAGGAGGAGGCCGTCCTTCAGGGTGAGGGCGAGGCCTTCTTTTGCCATGATGACTTCAGGAGCCGGGGATTTCCGCAAAGTTTCATGGATAGCATCCAGCCCGGCGTCGGTGTGCCGGGGGTTGTAGTGGAAGGGAACGAGGTATCGGACCTGGGCGCGGACGGCGTTTTCCATCGCCATGCCGAAGGTGGAATGTCCGAAGCCCTGCACTGGGTTTGACGTATTGAGGTACTCTTCTTCGGTGTATTGGGCGTCGTGAATCATGAGGTCCGTCTTTTCCGCAAACCGAACAGCCCGGACGTCTCCGCCGATATGACTTTCGATGTCCCAAATACAGGCAATCGCGGAATTATCCTCGAGGTCCTTGATTCGGTAATACATGGCCCCCTGTTGCGGATGGGACGGGGCAAAAGATTGCAGGACCCCCACTTCGAACAGCGGGTCCGGGTCTTTATTTTTGAGAAACCGCAGAATCGGCGCGCCGTCTTGTCCTATGAAAAAGCGTTGGCCGTCGCTCAATACGCCATGTTTTCGGTCGGATTTGAGGTCCTTGTATTCGATGGGAAATGTCGGGGGAATCATCTTTCCTTTTAGGACTCCTCCCACATTTTTTTTCAAGGTTTCCATACCCAAAATATGAATCGTACAGAAAGGGAAAAAATTCGGAGAGAAAAAATTAAAACCCTCGGTATGATCCGGATGGAGATGGGTGAACAGCATGGTGAAGGTTTTGGAATACTCGCCGGAGAAAAGTTTTCCTGCCAGGGAATAACCTAATTTTATCAGTCCCGTTCCAGCGTCAATGATAATCGGCACTTGAACGCCCGCTTTATTGACCTTTACGACTTCCACGCAGGAGGTATTGCCGCCGTAATCCGCCATAAGCGGGTCCGCCACCGGATGAGACCCGCGAACTCCATGAAATCTGATTGTCACATAGAAAAGAATATTACATTTTTTTAAAAGTAGCAATAGCCGTTTTTTCAGAAAAGTTTTAGAAAAGAATATTGCGGAAAGCCGGCCCTTTTCTTATACTAAAGGGCATGACTGATTTTGTCCATCTGCACGTGCATACCGATTTTTCTCTGCTGGACGGCGCGGCGTCCGTAGAGAGTCTCGCGAAAAAAGCCTCTGATTTGGGTATGAAACACCTCGCCATAACCGACCACGGTAATATGTTCGGGGTTCTCAAGTTCAAAGAGGCCTGCGAAAAATACGGAATTCACCCGATTATCGGTAGCGAATTTTATATGACCCTAGGCTCCCGGCATCAAAAAGCGGGATCCGAAACCGGCAACAAATATTACCATCTCATTTTGCTGGCGAAAAACGGACCAGGCTACCGAAACCTTATCAAACTTTCGTCCTATTCTTATACCGAAGGGTTTTACTACAAACCCCGAATCGACGAAGAACTGCTGATAAAATACCGCGACGGACTGATCTGCCTTTCCGCGTGCGTAGGCGGCGAAATTCCTTCCCTGATTTTGGACGGGCAGATGGACGCCGCGGAAAAACGGTCCCTTTGGTTTCGGGATCTTTTCGGCGGGGAAAACTTTTACCTCGAATTGCAGGATCACCGTCTGCCCATTCAGGAAAAGGCGAATCCGGGAATCCTTGAAATTGCAAAACGTACCGGTATTCCCCTGGTGGTTACCAATGATATTCACTATCTCGAAAAAGAAGACGCCGTAGCTCAAGATATTCTGCTCTGCATATCCACGCAAAAACGCAGAAATGACGAAAAACGAATGCGTTTCGGTTCCAGCGAGTTCTACTTCAAAACCGGAGATGAAATGGCGGCTCTGTTTCCGGATTATCCTGAAGCGGTTAGTAACACTATCCGCATCGCGGAACAGTGCAAAACCGAAATTCCCAAACCCGGACCCCTTCTGCCGGATTTCGACATCCCCGAAGGTTTTTCCAATACCGATGAGTATATCCGGCACATCACCCTGGAAGGGCTGAAAAAACGTTATCCCGACAGGTTCGACGAAGTGCGGGAACGGGCGGAGTACGAGCTGGAAATCATCATAAAGATGGGGTTTACCGGGTATTTTCTCATCGTGGCGGATTTCATCAACTGGGCTAAAGAACATGATATTCCGGTGGGTCCCGGCCGGGGTTCCGGGGCGGGTTCTATTGTCGCGTACGCCATACGCATCACCGACATCGATCCTCTCAAGTACAATCTGCTTTTCGAGCGGTTTCTCAATCCGGAGCGAGTATCCATGCCGGACTTCGACGTGGATTTCTGCAATGAACGCCGGGAAGAAGTCATAAACTACGTTACGAAAAAGTACGGACAAAACCGAGTCGGCCAGATCGTCACCTTTGGAACTCTGAAAGCGAAGGCGGTACTGAAAGATGTGGCCCGAGCTTTAGAATTCAGCATCGACGAATCAAATATGATTACAAAACTCGTTCCCGAGGATCCCAAAATGACCCTCGAAAAAGCCTTTGAAATCGAGCCGAAACTCAAAGAACTCGAAGCAAAAGACGAACGGCACAAAGAGCTTTTCGCTATCGCCCGGAAACTGGAAGGCAAGAATCGGCACAACAGCATCCATGCCGCGGGAATCGTCATCGGCAAAACCGACCTTACCGATTATGTTCCCCTCTGCTGGGATCCGAAAACCCAAGCCTCCGCAAGCCAATATACCATGGACTTAATCGAAGATCAGGGGCTGGTTAAGATGGACTTCTTAGGGCTTAAAACTCTGGATCTCATCAAAAATACCGTAACCCTCGTGCGCCGCCGGGGCGGAAAGTTCGGGGACTTCACCATAGATGCTATTTCTGAGCAGGACGAAAGCGCCTTCAAAATGCTGGGCAAAGGAAACAGCGCGGGTATTTTTCAGTTTGAATCTACGGGAATGCAGAAGATTCTGAAACAAGCAAAACCTACACGCATCGAAGACCTCATCGCTTTAAACGCCCTGTACCGCCCAGGACCCATGGATTACATTCCCCAATTTATCGATTCCAAATGGGGGCGTCAGGCCGTCGAATATCCGGATCCCTGTCTCGAAGAGATTCTCAAAGAAACCTACGGAGTCATCGTGTATCAGGAACAGGTTATGCAGGTCGCCCAAAAGATCGCGGGATACAGTCTCGGTCAAGCGGATATTCTGCGCAGAGCCATGGGTAAAAAAAAGAAAGAAGTGATGATCAAGGAAAAAGAAAAGTTCATCGCCGGCGCGGAACAGCGAGGATTTAAAACAAAAGACGCGGATCGGATTTTTGAGATTCTCATTCCTTTTGCCGGATACGGTTTCAACAAAAGCCATGCCGCGGCCTATTCGGTCGTGGCTTATCAGACGGCCTATCTTAAAGCCAACTTTCCCGCAGAGTTTATGGCCGCCAACCTCACCAACGAAATCGACCACGCGGATAAACTGCCGGACTATATCGAAGAAGCCCGGAAAATGGATTTAGCCATTGATCCCCCGGACATAAACCGCTCAGATGTCGTTTTCTCGGTTTCCGAGGGCCGAATCGTGTACGGCTTCCTCGGTATAAAAGGCTTAGGCGAGGCTTCCGCGGAAGAAATCGTCGCAAAACGCCAAGACGGACTCTACAAAAACTTTATGGATTTTTTAAGCCGGGTGAACATCAAAACTATCGGCAAAAAAACAGTAGAACTGCTCATTCAGACCGGCGCGTTTGACCGCTTTGAAACAAATCGGGCGACTCTTGCCGAAAATATGGATCGGGCCATCGAATACGCGCAGAGTAAAAAAGCAGAAAAACTGTCAGGCCAAACCGGACTGTTCGAGGAAACCGCAGAACAGGAATTCAGCCGCTTCGAACTTAAAAAAGTTGCCGAATGGGACCGAATGGAAAAACTCAGAATAGAAAAAGAACTAATGGGCTTTTACTTTTCCGGGCATCCTCTGGACGATTACCGAGCCGCTTGGGATTACAACGTTACCCTTAATCTCGATAAAATTACAAAAAGTCTTGACGGCACTCATACCCTGATCGGCGTCGTCAAATCGATAAAACCATTCCTGACGAAAAAAGGAACCCAAATGGCTTTCGCTTCGCTGAGCGATTATAACGGCGAAATAGAGCTTACCTTCTTCCCGGAAGTGTGGGAAAAAGAACGGGATAAATTCGAGGCGGATCAGGTGATAGCCCTCCGGGGCAAAGCGGATCGCCGGGAAAATCGGGATAGGCCGAGCTTCCTGGTCGAAACCCTGCTGGATGTACGGAAATTGCAGGAAGACGCGGAAAAACGGGGACCGAGAAAACGCCCCGAACCGCCGGCAGAAAAAGCTCTTCCGGCCCAGTCAAAACCCCGAGCCGCGGCGGATCAGCCCCAGCGCGCGCCGGAACCGGGAAACCCCGAACGCCGAGGGCCGCCTCCGCCCCGGGAAAGCCCGGAAAAAATATTCCGGGAAGTGCATATCCGGCTCACCGAACACGCGGCAGAACAGGACGAAACCCTTTATCCTCTGCGGGAACTGCTCACCCGAACATCCGGTTCTTGTTCGGTATTTATTCACGTTCCTTGCGCCGGGAATGAAACCGTCATCAAGACCGATCAGCTTCGCGCTTCCGGGGATGCCATTCCATCCCTGGCCCGGTGCGAAGGCGTCGCCAACGCCTGGACCGAATAAAGGGCCGGCTCCGGTTCTATCGATTTTTTTTCACTCCCCGGCGGGGGCAGAAGGATGCAATTACGCACTTGGAACAAAAGGGACTGATAGGACCGCAGATTCGCTGACCGTACAGCACAAACAGCGAGTTGAGGCCCTTCCAATACTTCAGAGGTAAGATTTCGCGGAGAGCGAATTCGGTTTGTTCCGGGCTGGCGGCGGAAACCCAACCGATCCGGTTTGCTATTCGGTGTACATGGGTGTCTACGCAAATACCATCCCGGCCGAAGGCTTCGATCAAAACGAGATTCGCCGTTTTACGCCCCACCCCGGGAAGGGCCAGCAGAGCATCCATATCGGAAGGCACCAAACCGCCGTATTGTTCGATTAAAATCGCGGCAATTTTTTTGAGATTCGCCGCTTTCGTACGATAAAATCCGGCAGGATAAATGAGCCGGACAATTTCTTTTTCCTCGAGATTCCGCAGGAAAGCCGGGGTTGGCGCGGTTTCCAGCAAAACCTTGGATACTTTCAGGGTTACTTCGTCTTTCGTGCGAAGACTCACGATGGTGGAGGCCAATACCGCCCAGGGATTTCGGGTATACTGTTCCGCCACGGTTGTTACGGAAGGTTCTTTTTCGCCAAGAGATTTCCGCCAGTTTTCCAGATTCCCAAAAATCCGATCTATGGTGTTCATACCTTGAAATATCGACATTTAGGCGGCGAGTTTTTGTTTTAGATGAGCCGGTTTTTAGATGATGCGGGCGCCTTGGGCCAGCTTAATTGTATGCATTATCGGGCGGAAGCCGAAAATGCGTTCGTAGTCCTCGATGCGGCGGCGGTATTCTTCGGCGGCTTTTGGGGTGAGGATGGTGTAGGTGCATCCCCCGAAGCCCAAGCCGGTCATTCGGGACCCTAAAACGCCTTCGGTTTCCTGACCGCGTTTTACGAGCCAGTCGATTTCCGGGCAGGATACTTCGTAGAGGTCCCGGAGGCTTTCGTGGGAATGGAAGATGAGCTTGGAGAGGGCGGGCAGATCGCCTTTGAGGAGGGCTTCTTCGGCGTCGCAGATTCGGCGCAGTTCTTGGATGATGTGCATACTTCGGCGGCGGATTTCTTCCGGCAGATTGCCCATGGATTCGATGAGGTCGGCGGTAACGAAATCCCGCAGACTGGTCCCGGTTTTTTTTTGAGCCAGCAGGGTAAGGCCTTTTTTAAGAGCTTGCCGGCGGATCCGCAATTCGTTATCCAAGCCCATTCGGGGGACTCGGGAATCCATCAGGATGATTTGATATTCCCCTAAATTTGCCGGGACCGGGCGTACCGTGAGGGTGGTTTCATCGGCCACGAGAAAGCAATCTTCTTCGGCGTAGAGGGCGATGGCGTAATCGATGGGAATTCCGGGTTTTTCAAAAAGGGTCTTTTGGGAGAGGATGATCTGGGCTAATAACTCATCGGTTGAGAGGGGGGCTTTGAAGAATTCCCGAAGCGCGACTCCGGCGGCGACTTCTATGGCGGAAGACGACGCCAAACCCGTGTGAAGAGGAATGTCTCCGGCGACGGTGACATTCAGCCCCTTGACCGGATAACCCAGTTCCAGGAAGCCATGGATGGGGGTTTTGAGGTAATTGGACCACCGGTCTTCTCGTTTATATTTCAGGTTGGCCAGGGTGGTTCGTTTGCGTTCTCCCAGATCCGGGGCGTAGAACCGGAAGGAATTATCCTTCCGGGGACTTAGGGCCACTCGGATATACCGGTCTATACCCGAAGAGAGAAATAATCCCGCTTTCGGCTCTCCGTGTTCGCCCAAGTAGTGAATCCGGCCGGGCGCTTCGGCAATGATTATCCTTTCGGTTCCACCGGCGTCTATTCCGTACTCCTTACGATGGATGTGACCGATGTCCAACATATATTGAAATCCTCATAAGCATTTTTCTCTCAATCTTTTTTCTAAAACATATACCAAAGTTCCCGATAATTCAACAAAATTAGAAAAATATTTGCGAATTTACTTCAAAATATTTATAAAAACGCCGGTCCCCCGGATTCAAAATAAAGAGAAAATTGCCCTGAAGAAATTCTTTAAACCTAAAAGGCGCGGAAAACCCGCCAAAGGTTACCACGCCAAATATTTAGGGGGTGATGGTAATATTACCGGATGTAGTTGTTGATGAATCATCATCGTTAAGGATTATCGATTCATATATTGCGATATATTGGGGTTCGGGTATAAGATTTAGTAAGGAATCCCAACTAACGGTACTTTTTGAGTCATTAAACGTCAGCCCAGCCTTAGCCTGAATATGCTTTTTAAGAGTGTTCATTTTTGCACTATCAGTTATTGGCGCGGTAAAATTTTCTGCATTGGCTTCGCTGATGGTTACTGAATAATATTTCGACTTTCCAACCCAAGGACTTCCGTTTATATCCGGATCCGGATGAGTACTCCAATTTGATGGAGGGTTATATAACTGGACAGTTACGCTTGAATTGCCGTTCACAAGGGCCGTTCCTTGGGCTTTAGGAGCATCTGTGTGGGATTGGGAATCCGACATATTCACATAAATTTTATAGGAAGCGTTATTCTCAGTTCCAATAGTTCCTGGAATATCGGTGATGGTGATGGAGCCTGCGGGTTTGGGTTCTTCTGGGGTTTCGGGGCAGGCGGTAAAAATTATTGCCCAGGTTATCGCGGCGAAGAGCGCAGATCCTCTCAAGGCTTTTTCTTTGGAGGGCATCCCCCCCCCCTGTATTTTTTCCATAAATAACTCCTTGTCTTATATATACCATAAATAACCTTGGATAACCACGGCCGGAATTGAAAATAGACAAAAGGAGAGAAGCGTCTAAAAGCAAGGTTCGGTATAGACGAAAAGCTGAATATCGTTCTTATATAAGGCTATGAAGAAACTGATTTTGTTTTTTATGCTTCCTTTTTTCGGGGTGGTTCCTTCTTTCGGCGAATTTTCCCTCAGCGCGGGAGCCGGCGGGATTTTAGGCTACACCTTTACCCGATATACCCTCAAAGACTCCGGAAGAATCCAGGGCGGCGGGGAGCCCGGAAATATCACATCCCTTCAATCCATGGACCGCTTTGACTATGGAGGTTTTCTGTTTTTCGATGCTACCTACGGGACCTTATCGATTATGCTGAACGGCGGGGCCCAGAGCTACCAAGAAACGATGGACTTCGACGGGTCTTCCCGGTCCCGGTTGTCCGAGGGCCAAGGGACCGGCTCGGAAATGAGTTTGGGATTTTCGCTGATCGGGAAGTATCCCTTCGGCCTTACCCAAAAGATCAAGCTCTTTCCTCTGGTGGGTTTGAGTTATCACATTGCCCTCCTGGAATGGCGCAAACCCGAAGGCGAAACCCTTACGGACCGGACCAAGGGCGTTCTTCCGGAAGATCGGGATAAAAACGATGAAGCCTATCCGCTTTCGGCCTGGAATTCCCTGTGGATTATTCTCGGCGCGGGCATCGATTACACGATAAAGGGTCCCTGGTATCTCCGGGGAGAAGCCCAATTCGGGTTCCGTCTGCCCACGGGCTACGAAAACGGCGCCCTGGATATGATCAAAGAACGGTTCAGCGCGGAAAGCCCCAAACTCGCAGGCCTCACCGGAAGCCCGGCCCTGAAATTCGCCATCGGATACAAATTCCTCAATCTCGACTAGCCTACTCCTGCCCGCCCCCGGGTTTTCAGTCTCCCTAGCCCCCCGGGGGCGGGTCCTCGGAAAAAAAATAAAAAAAACCTAGAAAAGGGTTGACCCAGAGGAGAATCTTCGCTACCCTTTTTTCGATATGTTTATAATTAGGAGTAAAGCATGACAAATAATATTTTGTTTCTTATCGGCGCGGGCATTGCGGTTGTCGCGGGCCTTGGCGCGGGAGTCGGCATCGGTATCGCTACGGGCGGAACCGCCCAAGCCATCTCCAGACAGCCCGAAGCGTCGGGCAAAATCATGACCGTCTTTTTCTTAGGCATAGCCCTCGCGGAAGCCACTGCAATCTACGGGTTTGTCATCGCGATTCTCATCTTCAGCAAGGCCTAAGCCGATGCTGGATCCTTCCATCGCCACCTTCCTGATAACCCTCATCAATGTAGGCATCCTGTTTGCCGTGTTGCGAGCGGTTCTTTTCAAACGAGTAACCCAATTTATGGAAGACCGAAGCAACCGCATCCGAGAAAATATCGAAGGGGCCGAAAAAGATAAACAAACCGCCCAAGCCTTTCTCGCCCAATGCGAAGAACGCCTCAAAAACGTCCAAGCCGAAGCCGACGAGGTGCTCAAAACAGCCCGGGAACAAGCCCAACAAGAAGCGGACCGCATCATAGCCCAAGGCGCGGCGGAAGCCAAAAGCCTCGTCGAAAAAGCCCGGAAACAGATCGAAGCCGACCAAAAAGCTAGGACCGCCCGCTTCCAAGCCGAAGCCGCCGGCTTAGTCCTCGCCGCGGCGGGCCGGCTCCTCCAGCGGGAACTCACCCAAGAGGATAACCGGCGTTTCGCCGGCCTCCTCCTCCAAGAACTGGGGAAATCCTAATGTTCGCCCCGGAACGCTATGCCCAAGCCTTTATCGATGTAATAGAAGAAAAGGACCTCGATGAAGGCCTGGAAACCCTCAAAATCCTGCTCGGCTTTGCGGAAAAGTTAGAAAAAAAAGGCCCCCTTTCGGGAAAAGCCCAGGGAAAACGTCTGGAAAGAGTCATCCGAACCGCCGTAAAGGGCTGTACCCCCGGGGGCGAATATGCGTGCCGGCTTGTGGTTCTCCTCGTGGAACGCCGATGCTTCACCGCCCGGAACAGCCGGATGCTCCTCCGGGCGGTCGAGGATCTGCGGAACAAAAGCCGAAACATCGTTACGGTTATCCTCGACGCCTCGGACCCGCCGGACGAAGCCTTCCTTAAATCCCTCGGCGAAGCCCTCAAAAGGTCCCTGGGAGCATCGGAAATTAACCTTATCCCCCGCATCATCCCGGAACTTTTGGGGGGATACCGCCTGCACATCGGAAGCCGCCTCGTGGACGCCAGCCTCCGATTCCTGCTCAAAAATATGGCGGCCCATTTACACTCGATTCCCCCGGGAACAGGAGACAGAATATGATCAATTTCGGGGATCTCACCAAAGTTTTAGAAGAACAAATTCAGCATTGGGAAGGAAAAGCTTCCTCCGATTCCCTCGGATTCGTCGGACAAGTAGGCGATTCCGTCGCTACCGTCTACGGATTAGATAAAGCAGTCTACGGAGAACTGGTGGAATTCGCCGGCGGCGCGGAAGGCATCGTCATGAACCTTACCGAAGAAGGAGTCGGCTGTGTCCTGCTTTCCGGAGAATCCCTCGTCAAAGACGGCGAAGAAGTCCGAGGAACCGGTAAAGTCGTGTCCGTTCCGGCAGGACCCGAACTGCTGGGCCGAGTCCTAAACCCCCTCGGCGCCCCTATCGACGGCAAAGGACCCATAAACCCCGCAGAATTCCGGCCCATCGAATCCCCGGCCCCGCCGGTCATCGACCGAGGCTCCGTGGACCAGCCCCTCCAAACCGGCATCCTTTCAGTAGACGCCATGATACCCATAGGCCGAGGACAACGGGAACTCATCATCGGAGACCGGCAAACCGGCAAAACCGCCCTAGCCATCGACGCTATCATCAACCAAAAAGGCAAAAATGTCGTCTGCATCTATTGCGCCATCGGGCAAAAGTCTTCGTCCGTCGCGGGAATCATCAAAAATCTGGAACGATTTGGGGCCCTGGACTACACCTTTGTGGTCCTGGCCTCGGCGTCGGACTCTGCGGCTCTGCAATACATCGCCCCCTATTCGGCGGTCGCCATGGCGGAACATTTTATGCTCCAAGGCGCAGACGTTTTGGTGGTCTACGACGATCTTTCAAAACACGCGGTCGCATACCGAACCATTTCTCTGCTCTTGCGCCGGCCCCCGGGGCGGGAAGCCTTTCCCGGCGACGTTTTTTACCTGCATTCCCGTCTGCTTGAACGGGGAGTCAAACTTTCGCCGGAAAAAGGCGGCGGGTCCATTACGGCGATTCCCATTATCGAGACCCAAGCCGGAGATATTTCATCCTATATTCCGACCAATGTAATTTCGATTACCGATGGGCAAATATTTCTCGATGCGGAACTGTTCAATTCCGGGTTCCGCCCGGCTATCGACGTGGGGCTGTCGGTAAGCCGGGTCGGAGGCGCGGCCCAGACTAAGGCGATCCGCAAAATTTCCGGACGCCTCAGACTGGACCTCGCGCAGTATCGAGAAATGGCGGCCTTCGCCCAGTTCGGAAGCGACCTCGATAAATCAACTCAGGACAAACTCGCTCAGGGAGCCCGGCTCATGGAAGTCCTCAAGCAACCCCAGTTCGCGCCCCTCGATATGGCGGATCAGGCGGCCGCGCTTTTTGTGTCTATTAACGGGTATCTCATCGCCATCGACAAAAACCAAGTCGGCCGGTTTATCAAAGAATTTCTTGAGTACCTAAAAACGAGGCACAAAGCCCTGCTGGACCGTATATCCGAATCGGGCAGTCTGACCATGGAAGCCGAACAAGAACTGCGGTCCGGAATTGAAGATTTTTCTAAAATCTTCAAAAAAAATTAGAATTTATAGAATTTAAGGAAGAAAAATGGCGAATTTGCGGGACGTACAACTGCGAATGCGGGCGGTTCGGCAGACCTTGCAGGTCACCAAGGCGATGAATCTGATTTCCACCGCGAAACTCAGGAAGGGCCGGCGTCTGCTCGAAGATACCGAGCCTTTCTTCAACCGGATTCAGAAATCCATGTACGATATTCTTTCCGGCGCCGGCGCAATGCAAAGCGATTTTTTCGGAAGCTTGGGCGGCATCCGAGGCGAAGGCCCTAAAGAAGGCTCCCCGGCGGTAGTGGCGGTTACCAGCGATAAAGGATTAGCCGGAGGCTACAACGCCAACGTTTGCCGGCAGGTTAATACCCTATGCGCCTCCCTAGAAAAACCGGTGCTGATAGTCATCGGTTCTATCGGAACTCGGTATTTCGCCCATTCTCCGTATCCGGTTCTTGAAAGTCTTTCGTTTAAATCAAAACTTCCCGACCTGGAGGATGCCAAAGAATTTACCGATTACCTCATCGCCCAGTATTTGTGGGGGATGTTTTCGGAAGTTCACATCGTGTATACCCACATGTACAGTACCGTGAAGGTCCAGCCTACGGTACGGCAAGCCTTGCCGCTGAAGCTGGAAAAGCTTCAGCAGGAAATAGCCGAAACCGGCGGACAGAAACGCGCTAACCTTCAGTTTGAGTATCTGCCCTCCGAGAAAGCCGTATTCGACGCCCTGGTGCCTTTTTACCTGAAAGGTTTGGTCTACGGCGCCCTGGTCGAAGCCTACGTCAGCGAGCAAAGCGCGCGAATGGCCGCTATGGATGAAGCCTCGAAGAATGCCGAGGAAATGCTGGGAAGCCTGCAAATCCACTACAACCGAGTCCGGCAGGCCGGCATCACCCAAGAAGTCACCGAAATTATCTCCGGGTCCGCCGCTCTGCTCGACTAGCCGCCCCCAAAAACGCGGACCTAATCGGATGTCACATCGTGTCTTCGAAGAAAAAGCCTTTGCCCGGCGCGAGTTCCGCCTTGACGTGAAACACTCGGGCGAAAAAGTCCGGGGTACACACGGTTTTCGGAGGACCGTCC
>JAIRPY010000015.1 GCA_031256905.1 Spirochaetaceae bacterium | reverse complement strand
GTCCTTACATTAAAGCCCGGCACGCACAGCATCGCGGTAAAAGTCGTGGACAACAACGGCTTGGAAAACATCGAAACCTTCACGCTTAAAATCAACGGCGGACTAAACCGAGAATAACGCCTCACCCGGGGACTCGGCTTGCGAGGGAAAACCTATCGACAAAAGCCGCAATTCGCGGTATCCTTGCAGTATGACGAATTCAGCCGTTGCGAAGAAAAGTTATTTCACATATTCGGATTATAAGGCTTGGGAACTTGCCCCGGGGGAACGGTTCGAGCTTATCTGCGGCGAGGCTTACGCCATGGCCGCGCCGTCCTATTACCACCAGTCGATTTTAATGGAATTGGCAGGACAGTTGAGGGATTATCTGAAGGGAAAGCCTTGCAAGGTAATTCCCGCGCCCTATGACGTACGGCTTTTCTATGCGGATGACGAGACGGATAATACGGTAGTTCAGCCGGATATTTCCGTCATCTGCTCTGCCGGGAAGCGCGCTCCCGAAGCCTGCCGGGGCGCGCCGGATTTAGCAGTAGAAATACTTTCTCCCTCGAATACGGCCGGCGAAATGGGACGCAAGTTTGATCTGTACCGCCTTGCCGGAGTTCGGGAGTATTGGGTTCTCGATCCTGCGATGAAAACCTTGTACGCCTACCGGTTCAACGGCGAGGCGATTCTTGCTAAGGCCTATACCGCGGCGGACTCTTTTCAGGCGGGGATTTTTCCAGATTTGCCCATCGACCTGCAAAGCGTCTTTGAAGAAGAGCCGCCCCTTTGACGCCCGCCGGCGGGTTTAACACTTCGGATTACAGGCTGAAAAGCAGGAATATGCTTGCGAGATGCGCGAGTTCCCCGAGTTCTACCGCCGCGCCCAGGGCGTCTCCGGTGTAGCCTCCGAGGTGGCGGCGGTACATTCGGGCGATGCCCAAGGAAACTAAAACCCCGACCAAAGGGGGCGCGAGAACCGTCAGGCCGAACAAGAAAGCTTTTGTTCCGAAAAAATAACCGCCATAAAAGGTACTCAAAAGGCCCCGGCCGAGAAGATCCCAAATTCCAAGGGCAATCAGCGCGCCGGCCCCTGCTCGGGCCGGAGACGCGCCTTTGAGCAACACCCCTAGGCCGTCGGGTTTGGCTGGACCGGTGACGCCTGGAATCAGGGCCGCCCCGAGACGGCCGCTTATGGGATACGCGAAAATCTCCGGGATCAGGCAAACCTGATTCCGGGAAACCAGATCGAGGACATCTCGCAAAAGGGATGCTTTCAAAGCCAAAACCCCGCACACTCCGAAGAGCCCGTAGACTCCGATGCGGGAATCCTTCAAAATGGCAAACCGTTTTTCCCGGTCGAAATTCCCCAAGAACGCATCCGCCGTATCCGCCAGCCCATCCAGATGAAACAGATTAAAGCTCAGATACTGAACCGCCAGCCCGGCTAAAACCGCGGTCATCCTTGTCCCCACCGCCTGAACCGCCAAATACGCCCCGGCTCCCAGCAAAGCGGGAAATATTCCAATCAGAGGAAGAAAAAAATCAGCCCGGGAAAGATCAAAGGTATACCGGATATGAAAAGGAATTCGGCAAACCAGCCCCAAAACCGAAAAAAATCTATTGAACATCGCAGTACCTATACCAATGCAATTGCAGATCCGCCGCGGTCCGCAAAAGGTACTCCAAACGATGAGGTTTTATGCCCCAATCCGCGTCGCCGGCGATGGTGTGGGTCGTCAGGGGCAGAATGCGGTCTCCGCCGATGAATTTAAGGGTCAGAAGAAGGAGGAATATCATCGACTCAAAGGCCTCATCTTCTTTAAAAAGAATGTTATCCAGAGCTTTTGAAGATATATACCCTTTCTGAATTGTTTCCCGGTCGTAGACCCGAAAGGTGACGCCGTAGCCTCGCAGAAGCCTGAAGGTTTGGAGGAGTTCCTCATGCATCCAGGGTTCGGAAAGCCCGAAGGGATAGGCAAAAGAGGTCAGGGGTACGTCTTTTTGCCGAAATTCAGCAACTGCGGAAAAGCATTCTTCAAAAAAAACTTCCCGGGAAACCTTAGGCAGATTCAGGTGATTGAGGGTGTGATAGCCCACGTCATGCCCTCGGCGCAAAGCCTGAAGGCAAAAATCGCAAACCTGTCCTTGCACAAAAAAGGTAACCCGGGCTTTGTATCGGTCAAAAAGATCGAGCTTCGATTCCCAAATTTCCTGATAATTATCGTCAAAGGCAAGCAAAAGGCCGGCGGCGTCTTCCGGGATCGTCCAGTAAAGCCAATCGTAATACACGCTTTCCGCAGAGCGTACCGAAAAAGGCACGGCAAATCCGCCGGATCCGTCAGGTTCCGCTCCTTTTAGGTTATATATCGCCTCAAATCCCTCAAAAAGGTCGGCTTTCACCAGAGGGTTTCCAGCTTCATCGAGAATAAAATATTTCGGCTGGGCTGTTTCTTTTGCCAGTTTGATGGCTTGTTCCATGGGGTCCGGGGTTTTTTCCCGAATTTTCCCCTGGGTGGCGCAGGACCCAAGAATCGCTGTTATTAGGATATAGCCTAGTTTTTTCCGCATCTTCTTTAGTATATTGTATTTTTTTTTTCTGTATAGTAGTATGAAAAAAGAAATTGGGAAGATATGGAAAAAACTTTAGAAAAAACCTTAAAAGAATTAAAAGAAGCGCAGGGCCGGCTGGCTGGGGCCCCTGGAGATGCAAAAAACGTCGCTTTGCAGGGGGTTATGAACGCAATTGATGGGGCTAGGAAGGAAATTATCGGCGCGAATGAGGCGGATGTCGCAAAAGCCCGGCAAAAGGGAATGAAAGACGCGCTGATCGACCGGCTTTTTCTCAATGACCAGCGCATAAGCAGTATAATCGCCGGGATTCACGCAATAATTCAGCAGGAAGACCCCATCGGCCGAGTGAAATCCGCCAAAACTTTGCCGAACGGCCTCTTTATCGAAGAAATTACCGTTCCTTTGGGAGTTGCCGCGGTCATTTACGAATCCCGGCCCAACGTTACCGCCGATGTGTTCAGTCTTGCGTACAAAGCCGGGTGCGCCATTCTTTTACGGGGGTCTTCCTCGGCCTTGGATTCAAACCGCGCTTTGGTTCGGGCGATAAAGCAGGGGCTTAAAGCCGGCGGGGGATTGCCCGAGGCCGTCGCTCTGGCGGATTCCGGGAACCGGGCGGAAATTGACGAAATTCTCAGGGCCCGAGGCTGGATCGACGTGGTTTTGCCTCGGGGGGGGCCGGATCTCATCCGCCGGGTCGTGGAAGAGGCCCGGATACCGGTTATCGAAACCGGCGCGGGCAACTGTCACATTTACGTCGACGCCTCGGCAAAGGACGCCGAAGCGATGGATATAATCGAAAACGCCAAAATCCAAAAACCCGGAGCTTGCAACGCGGTGGAAACCCTCCTGGTTCACCGGGACCGAATTTCTTCGCTTATGCCCCGGCTCGCGGAGCGGTTTGCGGGGCGGGTGGAACTTAGGTGCGATCTTCGATCTAAACAGGGCATCGGCGCGATTCCTGAGACTTTGGTTGTGCAGGATGCGAGGGAATCCGATTGGGAAACCGAATTTCTCGATTACATTTTAGCGGTGAAAACCGTGGATTCCCTTGAAGAAGGGATTGAACATATAAATCGCTACGGCACAAAACATTCTGAAGCGATTCTCACCGAGGATAACGCCTCGGCCGAGGCATTTTGCCGGCAGGTGGATGCGGCCTGCGTTTACATAAACGGGTCTACCCGGTTTACCGACGGCGGCGAGTTCGGCCTGGGCGCGGAACTCGGCATCAGCACCCAAAAGTTTCACGCCCGGGGTCCTATGGGCGTCGGCGCGCTGACTTCGATAAAATACCGCATCACCGGCCATGGTCAGATTCGAGGGTAACCCGCTTGATACCTGAACTCATAGCCCTATCCCGGAAGATTGTTATTAAAATCGGTTCTAACACCTTAGCGGACTCCGAGGGCCGGATCAACGCCGGATTCCTTGGGGAATTTGCGGATCAAGTCGCGGAATGCATCAAAGCGGGGAAGCAGATCGTGCTGGTCTCTTCCGGGGCCCGGATCGCCGGACTTTCGGCTCTGGGGAAGTGGGCCCGAAAACAGGACATCCACTACAAACAAGCCCTGTGCGCAGTGGGACAGGTGGAACTGATGGGCGCCTGGCTTAGGGCTTTTGCGCCTTTGGGCTTGCACATCGGGCAGATTCTGCTTACCCGGGATGATTTTGGGGATGCCCTCCGCACTTTGAATATGCGGAACACCCTATTCACCCTGGCGGATGAGGGTATTGTGCCTATCATCAACGAAAATGATACTGTCGGAGTCGAAGAAATCAAAATTGGCGATAATGACACCCTGGCGGCCCAGTCGGCGGTGTTGTGGAGCGCGGATTTGCTTATTTTGTTCAGCGATATTGACGGCCTGTACAGCCGGAATCCGAAGATTCACCCGGAGGCGGAACTGATTCGGGAGGTCCGGGATGTCGCAAAGGTACGGCAGATGATCGATACCGCCGGCGCGAACAGTTTCGGGACCGGGGGCATTATCACAAAACTTGACGCCGCGGAACGAGCGGTATCCTACGGCATCCCGATGATTCTCGCCCATGGCGGACGGCCCCGAATACTGGAAGCCCTAGCTTCGGGGACCGCGGCCGGAACCGCTTTTCTAGCTCAAGAAAAACGTTAACCTCAGCAGTTTAACCAGGGCGCGCCTTCCGCCCGGGGACCCCGGACTTGATTAGAAATAGCAGAAACTCCCCAACGTAAGTGACGGTTTCGCCTAAAACGGGTTAGGCGCCATTTGTCCTAAAATTTTTGAAAATATTATTCAAATTTATTGATGGAAATAAAATATGGTGGTATATCTGTTTATTATAGTGGCTTATATTTTTATATGCCAAGTACTTTATAAAAGGAGTTGAAAATGAAGAAACTTTTTCTGACTAGTTTGGTAATAATTGTTTCGGGGTTTATTGGATGTAAGCAACCGACGGATTCAGAACCAACATATGCTGTCTGGACCGATTCTGGAACCTATGCGGAATTTCAAAGCGCGTTTGGTGGAGCGACATTGGGAGACGGATACTATAGCCGCCTTGATATTACGAATGCCCAGTTTAGCCAGATGTCTCTTCCAAATGAATATAAACACGACTGGACGGAAAGCCAAATTTATGACTGGTTTATTGGCAGGGGATTTGGTTCCACTGAAGCAAACAGGGAAAAATCATGGCTTATTACCGTGAATCATGGTCTTATTGCCAGTAGGAGTGGCAATATTGTGTATATGCTTATAAAATAGGGGCATAGCACCGGCGGCGGACGGTAAATACCGTTAGGCCGCCGTTTGTTTTGCTGAAACCTCACAATAATTTCTGAAAAACTCCTTGAAATTTTTGAAAAACTCCTCGATATTTTATAAAATTCCTTGACAAAGCCGTATCATATACCCTATAATCATGGAAAATACTCAGAAGGAGGCATTTTATGGCGATAAAACTCAAAAAAATACAGCGGAGCAACCCGCAGAACAAAACTCTGGTTAAATGGTATTTGACCCAGGAAACGGTCGGAAACGTGGGGTTGCATGAAATCGCAAAGGAAATTGAAGGGCGGTCGGCGCTTTCATTAGGGGACGTGCAAAGCGTTCTTTCCAATTTAATGGAAGTAATGCCCATGTTTTTGAAACTTGGGCAAAGCATTAAACTGGAAGGTTTTGGTTCTTTCCGTCTTTCGGTAACAAGCGCAGGTACGGCAACGGCGGATGAATTAAACGCTCACCATGTAAAAGGAGCAAAACTTATGTTTTTGCCGAGCGTGGAACTGAAACGAAACATTGAAGATGTTTCTTATGAAATTATTCAATAAAATTATTTTGCTATAATGGGCATAAAAATATTATGGACATTATAGTAAGAATAATTATGTAAAAATAATGGTGTACGGGGGCACGTCATATAACAGGATTGTATGCGCCGCGCCGCCTTACGGCGGCTTGGCCTACGAAAAACCGCAGTCGGGCTACGCCCCTTTACCACAGGCACAAGTGTGCGGTTTTTCTCCGGCACATTTTGCCCGCCGCTGGAATTGCTACGCAATTCCCTTATCGCGGCGGTCAAAACGTCGCATACAACCGGAACGTTACGCGCCATTTGTGCGAAATTGTCTACAAAAATATACACAATATATACTTGACCATATGGATTGAAACAATATATAGTAAAATATGCCTCTAAAGACAGCCATACGGAAAGAGACTATTCCCCTTTTTGACGGAGAAGCTGCCAATTTTCCTTTTGAAATATCAGAAATTTACAATTTGCTTATTGACAGAATGAAGGTTGGAATATCGGTTCCAACATATAGCAGGAAAAACGGTTTGCTGTTTACGGGAAACAGCCTTCATTGGTTAAGATTTATAGAAACTAGTTCTATTGACCTCATATTTGCCGACCCGCCTTACAATATTCAGAAAGCGGAATGGGATAAATTTGACACACAGGAACAGTATATTAGTTGGTCAATGGAATGGATGCGTGAAGCCGCCCGTATTTTAAAGCCAAATGGAACACTGTATGTTTGCGGGTTTAGCGAAATACTGGCGGATTTGAAACATCTGGCGATGAGATTTTTTGTCGAATGTAAATGGCTCGTATGGTATTACCGGAACAAAGCCAATTTAGGAAAAGACTGGGGGCGCTCGCACGAAAGTATATTACATTTGTGAAAATCGAAACAGTTTACAATGAATACCGACGATATTCGTATTCCTTACAGTGAACATACCTTAAAATATCCTGAGCATCCGCAGGCTGAAACCAGCCAATATGAAAACGGTAAAAAGAACACACAGTTATGGAAACCGCATCCTGCGGGCGCAAAACCAAAAGACGTTATTGAAATACCAACTACCTGTAACGGCATGGGAGAGAAAACAAAACATCCTACCCAAAAACCGGAAGAACTATTGCGGAAAATACTATTAGCGTCAAGCAATCAAGGCGATATTGTGTTAGACCCTTTTTCTGGTTCAGGCACGGCGCTCATGGCTGCCGAGCAGCCTGGACGAAAATGGATTGGTTGTGAAATGAATGAAGAATATAATACATGGGCAATCAATAGAATTGATAACGTTATCCGGCGTAGTGTTGCTGAATGGATAGAATACGATAAAACAAATGCCAAACGGAGGGAGTCAATACGATGAAATTGTCTCAATTATTGGAATTTGCAAAAAATAAAACAAATTTCTCGACCCTTGAGAATTATTCCATGTTTTGCGAACAGTATTTGACATTCATATACGATAATCTTCAAGCGGTTATTGTTTCTCAAAATGAAACGCAATATCGATTTTTTCAATACAAGAAAGACGGTAATTTTAATGTAACTCGTCCAATTAACAATGATTTAATGATTTCGACAAATAATTTTTCGGCAGCAAAAGACAGTTTTGCCTATGCAATGCGGCATATAAAAGATATAAAACAAGAAGTTGAAACACG
>JAIRPY010000112.1 GCA_031256905.1 Spirochaetaceae bacterium | reverse complement strand
CAAACTTACGGATGTCATTCCCGGGCTTTTCAGTGCCAGACACCGGCTGGCGGGGGTCAGCCGTCGATTTTTGCTGGGAGAATAGGTACTGTTGGGCGGGGTTTTAGGTTTTGTTTTCTTTTTTTCTTTTGAAGAGTTGAGCGAAGGCCTTGAGGCTTTGGAGGGAACTTTTTTTTTCTTTTTTATTTTGGTCTGCGGCGTCGGAGAAGCGGTGGATTGCGTTATCGGGGCCGAACAAAAGGCCTATGTCCCCTTTTTGGAAAAGGTAATCCGGGGGGCAGGGTTGGAATTCTTGGTTTTCGGGTTGGCGGATGGAGAGCAAGGTGAGGCCGTATTGTTCTCGCAGGCGGGAATCGCAAAGCCGTTTTCCGATTAAGGCTGGGAGGATGGTCATTTCCGCGATTACCAAGTTGGGGCTTATTGGAATGTAATTGTGCAGGACCGAAGAGAAAAGTTGCCGGGTAACTCGTTTTGCGGCTTCCCGATTGGGGAAGATTACTTTTGAGGCCCCGACTAATTCTAAGATTTCTGCGTGGGATTCGGTTTCGGCCTTGGCGATGATGGTTTTTACGCCGAGTTTGGCGCAATAACTCACTCCGAGGATCGATGCTTCGATGCGTTCTCCGGTATCGATTACCACCGCGTCAATCGATTCCGGGAGAGCTTTGCGAAGGGTTTCCAAAGACAGTATATCTAACACCACTCCATGGGCCGGAGAGTCTTTGTATCCATCGATAAGATCCTTATCTCTATCGATGATTAAGACTTCCGCCGGCAAAGCTGAAAGTTCATCCAGTACGCTTTTGCCGAAATTCCCAAGACCAAACAGCGCGATTTGTTTCATCTTCTTTCCTTAGAAAAAATAAAGATAGTAAAACTATCCCAGCAAAAGAAAGCCTTCCGGATAGTTTATAGCGTATCGTTTGCTGGAAGGAAAAGCTAGGGCGATGAGACCCACTCGGCCGGCGTACATGGCGGCGATGATTATCCACTTGCCCGGAGCCGACAGTTCCGGGGTCGCGCCTAAACTCAAGCCCACCGTTCCGAAGGCGGAAAAAGCTTCGAAGCATAACATTCCTAAGGGCTTTCCCTCCAAGCCCTCCGAGACGCTCAGGGCGAAAATAAAAAGCATAAGCAGAGTAAGAGCTTTAAGCAGATACACCACCCCTTGGTGAATAACAGCCCGGGAAATGCGGCGATGCCCTACGATAATATCTCCGTCCTGGTCGGGCCTGCGGAACATGACCGCAAACACAACAAACAAGGTCGTAAGTTTTACCCCTCCGGAAATAGCCCCCGGCGCGCCCCCGGAAAGCATCAAAAGACAGGTAACTACCTTGGAAGGCTGACTTAGACGATCCTGGGGAATCACGTCGAAACCGCCGGATCTTGGATTTATCGTCTGAAAAAGCGCGATAAGCCATTCGTCTTTTAAATGCAGACTTCGGTACAGTCTGCCGTGTTCGGCCATAACAAAAAACAGCGTTCCGGCCCCGGCGATAACTCCGGTCAGGCCCAGCACAACCCGGCTGTGATAGCTTAACCGATGTTTCTTGCCTCCCAGGGCCTTTCGGATCTGCCCCAGCAGATCCTGCAAAACAATAAACCCCAAGCCCCCAAATAAAACAAGAAACATTATCGTCAGCAATACCGGAGGATTGTCCGCAAAAGCCTGTAATTGATCCGGAAATAAGGATAAACCAGTATTGCAAAACGCGGAAATCCCATGGAAAAGGCCTTGAAACGCAAAGTTCTCCACTCCGGCCCGACGGAATAAAATAATCAATAAAAGGGATCCTCCGGCCTCAAAAACCAGAGTGAAAATAATAATATTCCGCACGATAATATTCGGCCGGTATTCGATGCCGTCTACATAAAATCCTTGAATCCTAATCCGCCGGCTCAAAGCAAAACGGTTTCCCGGAATCAAAATCAGCAAACAACTAAAACTAATAATGCCCAGCCCGCCGATCTGCATCAGAAAAATAATAATAACCTGTCCCGGAAACGTTAAATCGGCTAAACTCAAGGGACTTAACCCCGCGTTGCATACCGCCGAAGTAGCCACAAAATACGCGTCAGTAAAAGAAACCTTTCCCAAAGATTCCCGCCACACTCCCGGAATACACAGCATTCCTGCGCCGAAAGTTATCAGCCCGAAAAACGAAAGAAGCAAATAAAAGGCATCGGATTTTTGCAAGCGCGTCACATAGTATAAGATACCTTTAAAATCCCCTTTCGGGCTTTATCCGATGCGGTTTTTTCAAACATTTTTTCAAAGTTCAAAAAATACTTTAAAAGTATTTTAAAAAGAAAGGGAATCCCCTTGGGCGTCCAGGGATTTAATAAGGGCAATCTGATTTCTGCATCGGTCGAGATTGTGACCTTCCCGGGCAATGGGATAATAATGATCCCCTTCAAGGAAATCCGTCAGAAATCGCAGGGCCATGATCTGGGTAATGTTCCGCCCGGATTCAAGAATTAAATTTTTCTCCTCCAAGGTTAAAAACTCGTCGGCCTCCGAAAGATAACCATCCAGCAAAGCTTTTAAAAAGACCGGATCAAACCGCACCTTTGCCAGGTCTATTTCATCCTCCGGCGCGGAAGCGCACACCGTCCGAATCAAATCGCCGACATCGAATAAACACGTTCCGGGCATCACCGTATCCAAATCCCCAACGCAGAAAATCTTTTCGTCCCGGTTTTGAAGATCCAGAAATTCCCCGGCCGGATCAAAGTTGCCATCAGCCCTTCCAAAGAGACGATCATCCAAAAGAATATTGTTCATCTTGGTGTCGTTATGACAAATCCGTTCGGGAATCGCGCCGGAACGCAAAGCCCGCACAAGAATCCCTCCGCGAGTCTCGTTCTCCCGCATAAACTCAATTTCCGGGGCCGATAAAGCCGCCCGGCGAAAAGCGTCTTCCGCTACAGCTTTATGAAACCGGACATATCGAGTTTCCATATTGTGAAAATCCGGGATCGTTTCATACAGCCGGGGCGGAGGCAAATCCGCAAGCAACTTCTGAAACGCGCCAATGCTCTTGCCCAAAAACGTCGCAGTCCCAGGAGACGACGTCACATCCAAACTGCGGGCGCCTTCAATAAAAAGATACGTCCGCCACCATCCGCCCTGGGGGTCCCGGATATAAGCCGCGCCAGACCGAGCAGGTACAACCGTAAGGGTCCGGCGGCTCCGATCCGGGGCATCCCGAAACTTCGCCGCAATATGCTCAGTCACCCGCCGGATGTTTTCCATCACCTCCTCGGGATGCAAAAAAACCGAAGCGTTAATCCGCTGATGCACATACCGCACCCGAGTCCCCGCTTGATTCCACACCGATACAAAGGTGTCGTTTATATGCCCGCCCCCAAAAGGCGCAATGCTTTCAAGGTCGCCGTAAAGGGCAAACTGCAAGGCCGCTTCCCGGGCTCTTTTAATTTTAGTTTCTTCCATAAAATACCCTCGCTTTAATCTAAAATACTTTTCTAAAAACTAACTCCAAAGCGAAGGCGGATAAACGCCTTCTGCAATGAGTTCCGGGATAGTTTCCGGATCGCTGGTTTGCGCTGTAAAACACTCTCCCGGTGCCTTTATAGCCCGAATCCTGAGGAGTCCGCTTTGGAGAATCCAATCCGCCGCGTCAAAAAGATCGCATTCGTTTTCCGGTATGTTTGCGGAGTCTTGAATAAAGTCGGAAAAATACTTCCGTAAAGCCGGCAGAATACTCCGGGGAAAACCCCAAAACCCCATCGAAACCAGCGCGTCCGGCGCGATTTCCTCGCCGCTGATTTCATCCGTAAAGCTGTCTCCGCTGGAAATTGTACATTTCCGCATCGCCGCAAGATAGCTGTCTTTAACGCCGCATATACCCAGAATAACGGCTGAAGAGGGCGTATTTGGGGCTTGCGGCGGATCATCGGAAGCATCCCGGGCAGAAACTTTTTTGGGAAAAATTTTTTCCAGAGGATACAAAACGATGAAACCCTGTTTTACCGTTGGGAGCTTTTGCTGAGTTATCGAAGGCGATCCCAGGTAACTCCACATAGTCTCGAAAGCTTCTCGGCCGTAAAAACAGTTTGCCGAGATAACCGCAAAGGCCGGAACGGTAATCAAGGCCGCCCCGCAGAGCAAGGCATGAACCTCGCCCCAGGGCTTAGTTCTGCCGGCTTCCCGGGCTTTTTCGGCAATATCAGGGGGAATTTGGGCGTCTTCGTCCTGCAAGACAAGCTCATATTTCAGGTCTTTCATGCGGTTTAAGACGCCTTCTCTGAAATGTTCTTCTTCATCCCGGGGAACGATGAAGACAATCCGCTCAAACCCCGCCCGGAGCGCATCATACACCCCGTATTCCAGCAGAGTTTCTCCATTTGGTCCGATGGGGGCCCAACCGCTTGGACCCCCAGACAATACTATCAGCAACGGTTTCATCTCTCTTTTATATTATCCGATTTTTCCCAAAAAAGACAAGCTATATATTTGTCTGTTATTTTTTCTTGACGGTTGTATTTTTTAATGATACCCTAAACCATACTTAAATTTTTAGGAGGAATCATGAGCTTTTATGAGGCCGCAAATCATCGGCTCATCTACGCTATGGTAGGCGCGGGTATTCTGTTTGTGTTAGGACTTTCTATCGTATTTCTGCGGAAGTCATGGAAACGGGCCATCGCAAAAGGGTACTCGAAAGAAAAACTGATGAGCGTCGTGAAAACGTCGATTTCCGCGTCGGTTATCCCGTCTTTAGCCGTTATTATCGGGTTTTTCTCGTTAGCGACGATTTTAGGCGTCCCCTGGCCCTGGTGGCGGCTCTCGGTGGTAGG
>JAIRPY010000006.1 GCA_031256905.1 Spirochaetaceae bacterium | reverse complement strand
TATAAAATTACGGCGCGCCGGTTATCCTGGAAATGGCCCACCACCGGCGGGTCCAACCACTGTGGGCCGATTAAACAACCCCCCCCCCCCCCCCCCCCTTCCCGGAAAAGAAAGTTTCGTCTTGGGAAAAATCGGCTGGTTCCTGCTGGAAGACGATATGGGACGCATCAACCTCAACTTCGTAAACGACATCTGCTACCAGGGCGCGGCTCGGCTCTTGGAATCCGTCAAAACCGGAAAACCCGCCGGATTATCCGTATTCGGAACAGCCTGGAACACCATCTACGAAGCCCTAGCTTCCCTGCCCGAACAGGCCCGGAAAAGCTGGTACGCCTTCGATCACTTTTATTCAGAGGCCGCCTTCCCCGAAGCTCTGCCGATCGTCTTCGCTCAAAAACCCCGCACGCTCTTCGATATAGGCGGAAATACCGCGGAATGGGCCATCCAATGTTGCAAATACGACCCAAAAGTAACCGTAACCCTTATCGATCTTCCCGGACAAACCGCCGAAGCGGAACAAAACATCGGCCGGGCCGGTTTCAGCGACCGGATTACAACCTATCCCGGCAACATCCTCGATCCCGAAACGGCCTTTCCCCAAGGCGCGCAGGCCATCTGGATGAGTCAATTTCTCGACTGTTTTTCCTTAACGGAAATTACCGGGATTTTAACCAAAATCCGCGGGGCCCTCGGGCATGAAACCGATGTTTTCGTGCTTGAACCTTTTTGGGATCTGCAAAAGTTCGAAGCCTCCGCGTATTCCCTTACCGCGACGTCCCTGTATTTTACCTGCTTGGCTAACGGAAACAGTAAGATGTACCGTTTCGGGGAACTCCTTTCCGCGGTTGAAGCCGGAGGCTTTGAACTGAAAACCGCGCATCACGGCCTCGGACCCCAGGGCTACTCGCTTTTGAGGTTTCGGAAAACATGACTCTTTTCACAACCCGTTTTACCCCTTGGGCGCCGGGCCTGACCTGCCCCCAGGATTGGCAGGAATGGGCCCAGGGCCAACGGCAAATTAGACGCAACGATGAAAGCCCGGAACTGAATTTCATCGACCCCCGATTCCGCCGACGTTTGAGTCAAACATCCCGCATGACGATTCAGGTATTGCAGAATTTATTTCTTCTTCTCAAAGAAGACGCGAAGGAAGACGCGAAGGAAGACGCGAAAGAAAAAATAAAAATAGTATTCCTATCTTTTTGGGGAGAGCTGACGCAACAATTTAAAATCAATAAGATGATAATTACCGAAGGCGAGATAAGCCCTTCGGTATTTCCGGTCTCGGTCTTCAACACGCCCCCGGCCGCGGCATCGATAGGATTGCATCTGACCGCCGGATATACCGCACTTTATCCCAGTCCGGAGGACTTTGCCGGAGGATTTCAGGCGGCGGCGGCGCCGGTTTTGTGCGGCGCCGAAGAAGAAATCATAATCGCCTACGCCGACGAACAAGGCCCCTCCGAATACGCAGGCCTCTACAGCGGCGAGCCTTTGGCCTTTGGGCTGGTCCTGTCTCGTTCTCCGGAAGGGCTTTCAATACCGGTGCCTGTAAGGCTCCCGGAATTGGCCTCTCCCCAGAGCTTTCTAAAATATCTTTTGAGATTCGGCCCGCCGATAGGCCGCATCGGAAAGGATCAGGTCCCGTAATACAGCCCTGAACCGGAATTTTTGCGATGTTAAAAGAAAATATGACTCCCATACTGATCCGTTAAGATCAAGGCGCCTAAAAGTCCGGCGTACAGGGCGAATCCCCACAGCCCATGTTTCCGGATAATTGCCAGCATCAGTTTTACCGAAAAAAATCCCACCGCCCCGGCGACGACAGTCCCGACAGCATAGGGTGCCAGGTCTATCCCTCGGCCGGAATCGATCTCGAAAAGGTCCCGTATTTGCAGGACCAAGGCGCCCAAAATCGCGGGAATCGACAGCAAAAACGAAAATTTCGCCCCAAACTCCCGTTGAAGCCGGCTAACCAAAGCCCCGGACAAGGTCGCCCCGGAACGCGAAACCCCCGGAATAATAGCGACAGCCTGAAAGATCCCGATAACCAAGGCATTCAGCCCCGTCAGAGTGTATTCGTCCTTGGGTCTGCCGGATCTGGGGGCCCAACATTCCGCAATAAACAGCAAAAGCCCGGTAAAAAGAAAGGCAAAACCCAAATACTCGGCGGACGAAAAAATTTCCTCGATTTTATCCTTGCAGAGCAGAGCGGCCGCGACCATCGGCAGGGTCCCCAAAATGAGAAGCCCCGTAAGCCGCTGAATCGGTTTGCGGATCAGCCGCCAAAGATCCGGCCCCAAAACAGTACATACCGCAACCAGAGTGCCCAGATGCAGAAACGTATCAAACAAAAGCACGGGTTCTTCGATACGGAATATTTTTTGCAACAACACCAGATGCCCGGAACTGCTTACCGGCAGAAACTCGGTAAGCCCCTGTACCGCGCCGAGGACAACCGCTTCATATATAGTCATACGTTCAGCATACCGTATTTGACAGCTCCTTGCAAAGGCAGGTATACTGAAACCATGAAACCTTTAAGCGCCGTATTTCAGGATGTCATTAAAGAGGTGTCGGCGCGTTCAACCACATCGACCTTGGTAACGGAACATAATGTATATCAGCCCGGGCAGGCGGAAATTGTACCTATGATAGATAAAATCATCGAGACCCTCCTCCTGCCTGGTTCGGGCGTCGGGGGTCTGGCGCATCTCTTGGAACTTTTGAGGTTTGCCCAGACCGGGAAGGCTTGTCTGTTACTGCTTGAGCATTATAGTAATTTGGATATGCCGATTTTTTCGTACCTTTTGCGGAAAGATCCCCAAGGGCAGGGCCTATCTGACGCGATTGTGGCGATTGCAGGCATGAAGCTCAACGAAGCTAGTCCCGCGGTGGCGGCTTTCAGCGGGGCCTATACTCGGATTGTGATTTATCCCAGCCGGTCCCTTCAGGGCTTGGACGCCGAAAAAGATCGGGCGGAAATAATCCGAAGTAACGCCATAAACCGGGGGGCCATGAAAGCCCTCATTGAGGTGAAACGGCAGGGCAAACTGATTCTCGTGTTTCCTTCCGGGACCCGATACCGCCCCTGGGACCCGGATACGAAAAAAGGAGTCCGGGAAATCGATTCCTACATCAAATCCTTTGACTATATGTGTTTCGTGGCCATAAACGGCGAAGTCCTCCATGTGCGGGAGGGAAGTATGCTGGATGATTACATCAGCCGGGATGTGGTGCGATGCACCGCGAGTCCGGTAATTTCCTGCCCGGATTTCCGAAACGAAGCCCGAACCCAAGCCGAAGCCGCCGGCCTAGAAGACAAAAAACAAGCCGTTGCAGACAGCATTATGGCCCGGCTTGAGGTCCTCCATCGGGAAGCCGAAGCGGAACGTCAGCAGTTTTTCGCTTTATCTCCGAACTAAAAACCCGGGGAAGAGAAAAATATGGATGATGCATACCTCAAACCCCTGAATCCGGAACAGCGCGAAGCGGTTCTGCATACCGGAAAGCCTCTGCTTATTCTCGCTGGGGCGGGGTCTGGGAAGACTCGGGTTATTACCACGAAGATTGCGTACCTTATTCGGGAACAGGGGCTTGATCCGCGGTCGATTTTGGCGGTGACTTTTACCAACAAAGCGGCCCGGGAAATGGCGGAACGGGCCCGGCTCATCGACGGCCGGGCCCAATTCGCCATGCTTAGGACCTTTCATTCTTTTGGGGCGTGGTTTTTGCGGCGCTACAGCGATCTTGCCGGGCTGGAATCGGGATTTACGATTTATGACGATGCCGATACTCTGGCTCTGCTTTCGCTGATTCGGGAAAAGGGATCCCGGGGCGAAATCAAAAGCTACGCCCACAATATCGCCCGGGCGAAGGATTATTTTCTCAACCCGGAAGATTCGGACTTATCGCTTATTGACTATCGAAAGGATTTTCGGCGCGTGTACCAAGAGTACGAGGAACGGCTCGGCCAAATTGGAAATGTGGATTTCGGGGATCTGATAAAAAAACCGGTGGAAGTTCTGCGGAATAACCCGAAGTTTGCGGAACGGTTTCGGGAACGGTTTCGGGCGGTCCTGGTTGATGAGTATCAGGATGCGAATATAGCCCAGTTCGAGCTTTTGCGGGAATTGTGCGGACCCGAAACCTATTTGTGCGTAGTTGGGGATGATGATCAGTCAATTTACCGATTCCGGGGCGCGGAGGTACGGAATATTCTGGAATTTCCGGATCGCTTTGCCGGAACGGAGGTCATCCGGCTGGAGCGGAATTACCGGTCCGTCGCGCCGATTCTGGGGGTGGCATCCTCGGTAATTGCCCGGAACCGCGGACGCCTCGGCAAAACCCTCATCCCGGAACGAGGAAAGGGTAAACAACCGGTCTGGACATTTCTGCCAAATCAGGAAGAAGAAGTCAATTTCTGCGCCGAACTTATCGAATCTTCGGTTAAGAAAAATTTTTCTCATACTGAAAAATCTTCTGATCCCAAATATGCGGATTGGGCGGTTTTGTACCGAACAAACGCCCAATCTTTGGGATTCGAGACCGAATTTCTCCGACGCCGTATTCCGTATCGGGTAGTGGGATCCCTGAAATTTTACGAACGAGAAGAAATAAAAGACGCCCTGGCCTTGCTGGCGATTGTGGCGAATCCGAAAGACGAAGTCGCATTCCGGCGGGTCGTGAATAAACCGGCCCGGGGCGTTGGTCCGGCGGCGGCGGCTCGTATCGTCTCGGAAGCCCAGGCCTCTGACGGCAATCTGCTGACTGCCGCTCGGCGGCTGGCTCCAGAGTTGTCCGCCAAAGCCAAATCTGGATTGACCAACTTCCTCAAAGCCATCAAAAGCGGACAGGCCTTTTTGGGGATTTCTGTTTCCACTCAGCTTGTTATAGAACTTACAGCGGAAGCTTTAGAACAAACCGAAAAAAAACCAAAAAAGCAGGAGAGAAAACCGAAAAATACAAGTACGGAAAATCAAAAAAGAGAACATCTCCAGTCCGGAGAAGGACTTTCAGGATGCGTCATCACGCTTATAGAGAATACGGGAATTGCGGAATATCATCTGGATCACGATGAAATCGCTGGAAACCAGCGGTTTAACAACCTACAAGAATTAGCCAACGCCGCAAGCCTCTATCCAGCAAGCGAGACCGGGCTTACGCTATTTCTCGAACATATCGAGCTAGATAGATCTCTCGATGATGATAAAAACACAGATGAAGCCAGAGACGCGGTTACGCTGATTACCTTTCATAACACCAAAGGACTTGAATTCAAACGAGTTATTATGACCGGCCTTGAGCAAGGCGTGTTTCCCCGAAAAGAGGAAATCGGAGAGGAACTGGAAGATGAACGACGATTGTTCTATGTAGGAGCGACTAGAGCGATGGACGAGTTATATCTTTGTTCCACCGCATTGAGACGGTTGTACGGCCGAACTGAACCTATGCAACCTTCTCAGTTTTTCTATGAAATAAATAGGAATTATCTCCGAACCATAGGCGATGAGCCACAGGATCCTGAAGATTTTGATGTAGGTTGGGAAATCGGAAACCGGCTGTTCCATGAAGAACAAGGCTACGGCAGTGTCATCGATATACAGGAAGCCGACGCGGTTCTGCGGGTGAGGTTCGATACCGGCAAAGAGATGCGTTTTTCCGGACAGGACCGGCGGCTCACCCGGATAAACGAAGAATAAAATGCTCCGAAATTTTACCTATCCGGCCCTGGTTCTCCGAGCGCGGTCCGTGGGAGAATCCCATCGGGAAGCCTGGTTCCTCACCCCAAAAGAAGGAATTCTCAAAGCTACGGTTTTTGGAGGACCAAAAAGCAGGCTTCGGTCCCAGGTCGCGCCGTTTCATCAGGGGACCCTTTGGCTTTATCACGATCCGGTCCGAGATACCCGTAAAGTGACCGATTTCGACGTGCAAAACTGGCGGCCCGGCATCCGGGAACAGTACGAACGGACAAAAACCGGAAGTTCCATCCTCGAAACTCTCCTGGCTTCCCATGCCGGCGGCGGGACCTGGCAAGAAGCGCTGCGCCTTACCGAACAAGCCCTCGACGCCTTAGCCTCGGCGGAGGCCGGCTGTTGCGCCCGAATTCTTGCCCATTTCCTGTGGAACTGGCTCGATATTCTGGGATTAGGACAAGATGTGTTTCACTGCGGAGTCTGCGGCCGGGAATCTCTGGAAGAGCTGTTTTTCAATCAATATGAAGGGATTCTGGGATGCCCTTTCTGCGCAAAAGATTCCGAAGACGCCCGGATAGGTCTTGGAGCCCGGCGGTGGCTGGCTTTAGCGGAGGGCCTCCCGCCGGACCAACTCTTCCGTTTTACCCTTGACGAATCATCTTTGACTCAGGTTAAAACCTTGACGACCGGTCTCATGGCTATCGCCCTCGGCCGACGGCTTGAAAGCTGGGATACCAGCGGCTCTCCCTGGGCTTGAGACTTCCTGGCGTTATTCTCCCTGGCGGGACCAGCGTTGGTTTGCGAAACGATATGTGCCGGAAAGACTGCCTTTTTCGAGGTAGTATACGTCGAAGCCGTTACCGAAGGCCGGAGCATCCGAATTTTCCGGCAGTTTTACATCGCCGGGGATGTCGATATTCGTCAGAGGGTTGTCTTGAAAGGCCCGGTTCTCGATTAGCGTAACTCCCCGGGGGAGGCTTATTCGGTTTAAGCGGTTGCCTGCGAACGCGGAAATTCCAATTTCCGTTACGCTGGCGGGAATATCAATTTTGGTAAGGCTGTTTTCTGCGAAGACTCCCGATTCAAGCCGGAGGATGCGGTTCGGGAGGAGGGCCTGGGTCAGCTTATTGCCGCAGAAGGCCTCTTTGCCGATGACGCTTACGCTGTCCGGGATGGCTATTTCGGTGAGGTAGTTGTTGTAGAACGCCATTCCGCCGATAGCTTCAAGTTTTGGCGGGATCTGGATCTGCCGCAGATAATTTCCCATGAAAGCCCAGTCGCCGATGACTCTAAGGTTTCGGGGGATGAGGACCTTCCGCAGGCCCTTTTCGTAAAAAGCCCAATCTCCGATGCTGGATACCGGCAGGGTGTTGATCTGATCCGGTATTATTACCTGGGGAGATGTGCCGAAATACCCGCTTATCCTGACGGATTTCCCGGTGACGGTAGCCGCGAAGCCGCCGGATCCCGGCACGACGTTGCGGATGTCCCTATTGGGAGGTTTGGCGTAGCCGGCCTCTAAGGTTTCCGGGGTTAAGCCCAGGGAAGCGATAATCTGCCGGTCCAGTTCTTCCGCCATGGGCAGGATGGCGTAGGCTTCGGCGTGTTCCGCGTGAACCGCCTCGATCCGCACGAGAATATTGGCCCGTACAAAATCCAGAAACATCGCATCCCCGGCGGAAATGTCCCCGATCTGAAGGCCCCGCTCAAGTCCCAGAGAGATCTGGTCATCCTCCGCGAGCCGGCATCGCTCTAAAAACTGATTCCGGGCTTCTTTGAAGGTCCGATACTTCTTAACTTCGACATTTACGAAAACCTTATCGTTTTGGGATGCGGTGAAATCCCCTTCTATTTCGGTTTCGTAGGGGTCGTAAGGATTAGGTCCCACATCTACTACCGATTTCTCATACACATAGCCCACAGGATAGGCGGGCTGAAAAGCTATCCCCTTTGAGCGGGCGTGATAAGGCGGCAGGCGGGAAACAAGAAATTCGATGGCCTTGTATTCCATGGGGACCTCCATTTCCGTTATTGTTATCAGTGTACATTCTTTTTCAGCAGGATGCAATGTTAGCCGGAAGTTTTTTAAAAAGTTTGGGAGGATCGGCGGAGAAGAAAAGCCGCCTTAGGCGGCTTTTTCCGGCTAGTCGTTTTTCTTGGGGCGTCCCCGGCGGGCTGAACCGGCATCGCCGGTCTCTTCTGCTTGCTCGGCGGGGCTGGCTTCATCGGCCGGCGGAGGGAAAGCCGGCGGCGGTTCGTCCGGAGGGTTTTCCGGCGCGCCGCCGGCCGGCGGAGGCCCGGCTTCGGCCGGCTGGCGGTCCGGGAAGATAATTTTCCGCACCCTGGTTTCCACGTCCCGGGCGATTTCGGGATTATTTTCCAGAAAGGCTACGGCGTTATCCCGGCCTTGGCCGATTCGTTCTTCTCCGTAGGCGTACCACGCGCCCTTTTTACTGATGACATCGTATTTTGCGGCGGCGTCCAGGAGGCTTCCGATGGGTGAAATACCTTTACCGTACATAATTTCCATTTCTGCCCGGCGGAATGGGGGGGCGACTTTATTTTTCACTACCCGGACTCGAATTTTGTTACCTACTGCGTCGGCGTCGCCCCGTTCGATGGTTTCGGTTTTGCGGACGTCCAGCCGGACCGAGGCGTAAAATTTTAGGGCGTTGCCTCCGGTGGTGGTTTCGGGATTGCCGAACATTACTCCGATTTTCATGCGGATTTGGTTGATGAAGATGAGTAATGTTCGGGATTTGCCGATGGTGGCGGTGAGTTTTCGCAGAGCTTGGCTCATGAGGCGGGCCTGGAGGCCCATGTGAGCCGCGCCCATATCGCCTTCGATTTCGGCTTGGGGAGTGAGGGCGGCGACGGAATCCACGACAATTACGTCCACGGCCCCGGATCGGACCAGGCTTTCCGCGATTTCGAGGCCCTGTTCTCCGGTATCGGGCTGAGACACCCACAGGTCGTCGATATTCACCCCAAGATTTTTGGCGTATCCCGGGTCGAGGGCGTGTTCCGCGTCGATAAAGGCCGCGATGCCTCCGAGCTTTTGGGCTTCCGCGACCGCGTGCAGAGCGAGGGTCGTCTTGCCGGACGATTCGGGACCGTAAATCTCGATGATCCGTCCCCGGGGATACCCGCCGATACCCAGGGCTTCGTCGAGCAGGATGGATCCGGAAGGAATCGCCTCGATGCCCGCGGCCGCGCTATGGCTTCCGAGTTTCATAAGAGACCCGGAACCAAACTGTTTTTCGATCTGCAAACGGGCAATTTCCAGGGCCCGTTCTTTTTCTTCGCTGGTAGCCTGGGGATTTGCCCGGGTCTTTTCTGTACTTGGGCTTTTGTCATTCATTTTTGCCACTGTACCTCCTTTACCTTATAAGGCAGTTGGGTGGGATTTGCTTTATCTAAATTTTTTTTCATAGGTTAGGTTGCCGGCTTAGAAACGTTTCGCAGGGCCGCGGCTTTGCGGTCCTTTTCTTTTTCCTGGGCCGCGTATTCTTCGAGATGCTGTTTTCGGTCCGTCATGTGGAGGTAGTATTGGACCTCTTTCCGGATGTTTCGTAAATCCGGGCAGTAGAGTTTTTCATCCCGAAGCTGTATTTTTTTCGGCTCTTCGAGCATTTTCCGAACCGCGGTCATCCCTTCATCGAGGGAAAAACCGACCATTTTAATAAGCTCCTCCCGGCCGAAATTGAAAGTGTAGGGTTCTTTGGATTCCAAATCGACCCGTTTTTTTTCGAGGTCCAGGAGCAGAGCATCGTAAAGCCGCCCGATAGGTTCGGTGATGAGGGTGCTGGCCAATTGCCGGTACAGGCCCCAGATGCGTTCCGCCAGGAGCGTGGTCAGCCGGGCGATAATCTGGGGCTGGCTTTTCGCCATAGTTTCAAAATTTGCCCGGTTCACCGAGAAAGCGGTGCAGTCCCCGTCGTACGCGATGGCCGAGGCGCTTCGGGGTTTGTTCTCGAGGATGGCCATTTCTCCGAAAATGTCCCCGGGTTTGAGAATCGCCAGCAGGACCTCGTTGCCTTCCACGATTTTGGTTATCTTCACCGATCCTTTTTGAATTATGAAAAGTTCTTCTCCCGGTTCGCTTTCTGAAAAGAAGGGAGCGTCTTTCGGGTAGATCCGGACCGGGCCCTGGGTTTTGTATTGCAGGTTTTCTTCGTTGACCTTCAGGGCGATGCTGGATTTTTGTTCTTGGGCGTCGTTGACATGGGCTCCTTCGGGGCAGTATTCCATATATTTCGAGTAGGCGTAGAAAGCGAGGTCGTAACGTTTTTGGGATTTATAATATTCGGCTACCTCGAAAAGGTGGGATGCGTCTTCGGCCCCGGTTTTTTTCAAGGTGAGTTTGGTGAGGGATTCGTTGAGGTTCCGCATCCGTTTTGAGAATTGCTGGATAATTTTTAAGGCGATGCTGGTATTATGCTGAATAACTTCGCCGTATTGGTCTGTTTTGATGACAATAAGGGACGCGTCGGTGAGAGCTTGGGCGGTTTCGATGCGGCTGTGGGATGACATCGCGGCGACTTCTCCGAAGAAATCCCCCGGGACCAGCAGGTCCTTTTCGCCTTCAATGGTGCCGACGTCTTTTACGATTCTGACCTTACCCTGCCGGATAATGAAAAAACGGTCCGCTTTTTGGTCTCCCTCCACGATAATGAAGGCGTCTTTTTTAAAATTCAGGCATTCCAACCGAGATTGCGCCATGGATTCCTCTTTTTCCCTAAGTTGTACCGAAAGCATAGCGAGTACCTCCTCCCTTTGTCAACCCTCCGAAACTCCGGGGAACAGTCCGGCCCTGACGAGGACCCCGGATGTACGGATTTATCCCCTAATCTCCTGGGGGAATCCGGATGGGGGGCCGCATCCTTTTACCATCGATTTCTTTAATGGTCCCAGAGTAAACCGCTATACAGAATATACGAAGAAATACGGAAGAAAGGACCCGGAGGAAAAACAACTCGGCAGACCTAGAGAACTCGTTCTAGTCCGCAGGGAACCGGTTCTATCCAAAACAGAACTCGTTCTAGTCCGCAGGGAACCGGTTCTATCCGAAACAGAACTCGTTCTACCTGGTATACTTCCAGTGTATACTTTTATATACCAAGTTGAAAAATTTGGGAAAACAGTTCAGAAAGGCTTTTGAAAAATTCACCCAAGTCAAGGGAGAGAAAAAACCGGGTCCGACCTAAGGTCTATGGCTGACCCGGTTATCTTGAATTGTTGGTGGATATTTTCTATACTGCAAGCATGAAACGAAGACTGATTACATCCGCGCTTCCCTATGTCAATAATGTTCCGCATTTGGGCAATTTGATTCAGGTATTGTCGGCGGATGCCTTTGCGCGGTTTTGCCGGCTTCGGGGGTACGATACGCTCTATGTGTGCGGGACCGATGAATACGGTACTGCTACGGAAAACCGGGCGGCGGAAGAAGGGATAAGTCCTCGGGAGCTTTGCGACCGGTATCATGGGTTGCATAGGACTGTCTACCAATGGTTTAATATCGCCTTTGATGAGTTCGGACGGACGTCTGCGCCGATTCAAACCGAAGTCGTACAGGGCATCTTTCAAAACCTGGACGCCCAAGGATTTGTGACCGAGCATACAATAGAACAGCTTTATTGCGGACAGTGCCGGAGATTTCTTGCGGACCGGTATGTACGGGGCGTGTGTCCTCAGTGCGGGTATAGGGATGCCCGGGGGGATCAATGCGAAGCTTGCGGGAAGTTGCTGGACCCCACGGATCTCCAGGAGCCTCGGTGCGCGAGTTGCGGGTCCTCGCCGTCTCTTGAATCGACGAAGCATCTGTACATCGATTTGCCGAAGATTCGGGACCGGCTTGACCCCTGGCTGAAAAACGCTTCTCGGGAAGGTTTTTGGTCCTACAATGCGATTCAGATGACCCAGGCCTGGCTTAGGGATGGGTTGAGAGAACGGGCTATTACCCGGGACCTCAAATGGGGAATTCCAGTCCCCAAACCAGGCTACGAAACCAAGGTTTTTTACGTCTGGTTTGACGCGCCCATAGGCTACATTTCGATTACCGGCGCCCTGGGAGCGAAAAGTTCCCCGAACTGGCAGAGTTTCACCGATTCCTGGTGGAAAAATCCTAAGAATGTGGAATTATTTCAATTTATTGGGAAAGACAACATTCCCTTTCATACAGTTATTTTCCCATCGAGTCTGCTGGGAACCGGCGAAGCCTGGACCATGCTTCATCATATATCCAGCACCGAGTACCTGAATTATGAAAGCGGCAAATTTTCCAAGTCAAAAGGGGTTGGCGTGTTTGGAACCGACGCGATGGAAACAGGCATTCAGCCGGATGTATGGCGGTTTTATATTTTTTACAACCGCCCGGAGAAAGCTGACGCGCTGTTCACCTGGAAGGATTTTCAGGAACGGGTAAACAGCGAACTTATCGGAAATTTGGGAAATTTAGTAAATCGTACGGTTTCGTTTGTGAACCGATATTACGCCGGAATAATCCCCCAGGAACCGGGAAATCCGGCATTTCGGGAAATTTTAGGGAACTACAAAACCGAAATCGCCGAAAAACTTGAACGCGTAGAGCTTCGGGATGCGTTTAGGCGGATCTTCGACCTGTGTTCTTTTGGAAACAAGACCTTTCAGGAAGGAGAACCCTGGCGAACCCGCAAAGAAAACCCCCGGGCCGCGGCGGGACTGATTCGGGATTTGTGCTACCTGATTCGGGATGCCGCGGTGATGTTACACCCCTACATTCCCGGCTCCGCGGAGAAGATTCTTTCCTTTTTCGGACTGTCCCTCGGCTCTCCTCAAAATCCGGAGGGTATCTCTTGGAAAGACCTCGGAACAGATCAGGGGCTTTCCAAAATATTTTCCAGCGAAGTGATATTCACAAAACTGGAAAACGAACAAACCGAAACCTTGCGCGCCCGCTACGCCGGAAGCCAGCAAGAGCGAAGCAAAAATATTCCTCCTCCGGAACCGGCGAAGGCTTCTTTATCTGAAAACCCGCAGGCCCGCTTTATGCGGACCCTGGATCTGCGAGTCGCCCGGATTATCAAGATCGAGCGGCATCCCAAAGCAGACAAGCTGTACATCGAAACGTTGGAAATCGCCGGAGAGGAACGAATTATTGTGTCCGGTCTTGTGCCGTTTTATACAGAAGAAGAGTTACTGGGAAAACGCATCGTGGTGGCCTATAACTTGAAGCCCGCGAAACTTCGGGGCATCGCCAGCCGGGGGATGCTCCTCGCCGCCGGCGATACCGACCCGGAAGGCCAGGAACGGGTAGAAGTACTGGACCCCGGAAACGCTCCGACAGGTACCCGGGTCGGCATCGAGGGCGGGCAGGACGAATCCGCTTTGCCGGAAATTGACATCGACGCCTTTTTTTCGATTCCCCTGCGGGTCCGGGACGGCATCGTCGAGCAGGACGGCCTGGCCCTTACTGTTCAGGGCGAAAAAATCCGGACCCGCCGGATCTTATCCGGGGAGGTGCATTAAGCGATGTACCTCACGGACATAGTACCGGCGGAGCTTTCTGTGTGTAATCAGGCAGAGTCATTTTTGCAGTCCGGTTTTTGGGGAAGTTTTAAGGCTCGGTTTGGATGGAACGCCCGGTCCTTTTTGGTTCATTGGGGAAATTGGGACCCGAAGCCCTTGCTGGTGATCCGCCGGCCCTTGGGGCTGGGGGTATCTTTTGCGTACCTTCCCTGGGGACCGGAATTTCCCCAAGCCTTTCCTGAGGAGGCCCGAAAGACCGCTCTGGAGGAACTTGCTCTGGCTCTGCGTCCCCTTCTGCCTAAAAACATCGCGTTTATTCGCTTTGATCCTCCGTGGTACACCGAGGGGCATAACGTTCCGCCTCCGGTTGTTGGAAAGCCCTTTACCCAGTCTGGAGCGGATGTTCAGCCGCCGGACACGGTTCTTCTCGATCTTACTCCCTCGGAAGATGCTATTCTTCAGGGTATGAAAAGCAAGTGGCGGTACAACATCGGGCTGGCGCAAAAAAAGGGAGTGATTGTGCGGCCGGGGCAGGAAACTGAACTGAATCGATTTTACACGCTTCTGCAAGAAACTGCTCTTCGGGATGGTATATCTATCCACAGTTTTGAATACTATCAGACGTTATTTTCGCATACCCGGGAGTATCCTCATCCCGGGCAGGAGGCGGCCTTGTATTTTGCGGAGCATGAGGGCGATCTATTGGCGGGGATTATTACGTTATTTCGGGGGAAGGAAGCGGTATATCTTTACGGAGCTTCTTCGGATGTAAAGCGAAACCTCATGGGACCTTATGCGCTTCAGTGGCTTGCCATGCGGGATGCAAAGGCTAAAGGCTGTGAGGTTTACGATTTATTCGGCATTCCCCCAAAAGACGATCCGGATCATCCAATGGCTGGGTTGTACCGTTTTAAAACCGGTTTCGGCGGCCGTATTATCCATCGGCCGGGCAGTTGGGATTACGCGTATCGTCCGCTATCGAAAGGTATTTTTGTCGCCGCTGAATATGTACGAAAAGAATTGCGGAACCTAAAAAAAAGAAAAAAAAGAAGCAAAAACCCCAGGCCGGCGGCGCAGGAGGGATAAATGTATTGTATTGCCGGGCAGGAAGATTATGATGAATTGATAGATTTTGCGAATTATGTGTTCAGTCAGGCCCACGGTCCGACGGATTTTCCATCGCTCCTGCCGAAACTCTACAAACCCGAGTATTTTATGGATGCAACGCATTACATCGCTCGGGAGGATGGGCGGATAAAAGCGGCGGTTGGGGCTTATCCTCTGGTACTGGATTTTCCTGAAGGCTCGGCGCCGGGGCGGGGCATCGGGATGGTATCGGTGCATCCCTATTGCCGGTCCCGGAATCACATGAAAACCCTGATGAACCTGGCTTTGGCGGATATGCGCCGGGACCGGGTGGCCTTCAGTTGTCTTGGAGGGCAACGTCAGCGGTATGAATACTTTGGCTTTACTCCGGCTGGGAGCGGGTATACGTTTACCTGCGGCGAAGCCAATATCCGGCATTCCCTGGGGCATCGAAAAGAAGACTGGGGCGGAGATTTTTCGCTCCAGAGACTTGACTCTGGGGATGAGGTATTGCTGGATAAGATTCAGGCTCTGCACGAGGCTAAAAGTATCAGGATTCGGCGGAGCCGGGAACGGCTTTTCGACATACTTTCGTCATGGAAAGCGCAGGTCTTGGGAGTTCTCCGGGGCGGAGAGTTTCAGGGCTATATGGTCGCCTGCCGGGGTAATATTTCCGAGATAAACCTTAGGGATTACTCCCGCTTGCCGGATGTGATCGGGCTTTTTTTACGGGATCGGCATGAAACCGAGGCGCAGGTTTCCGTCGCTTCTCATGAAACCGAAAAAATTGCGGGCCTTTCTTGTTTCGCCGAAACGTACCGAATAAGTCCGGCTTACCATTTTGCGGTTTTTGATTATCCGACATTTTTGACCCCTTTTCTGCGGCTTAAATCCCAGATGCGGACCCTGCAGGATGGTTCTTTTTCGTTTCAGATTGAAGGAGGTCCTCTGCTTGAGTTGTCCGTGCAGAATGGCAGAGCTTTCGCGGAGGAGAAAATCGAAAGAAAAAATGTTTCCCGGGTTATGTCTGCGAATGAAGCTCTGCAGTTTTTGTGTTCTTTTTCGGGAGAGTCTGTATTTCCGGAGATTCGGGAAAATCTTTTTCTCCGCAGTTTACTGCCTCTGCCGCTTTTTTTTGAATCCCCGGATCATATTTAACGGCGGGGTTAGACGAATGAAAACCGTCTTTCCCCGCTGGGCGTGGTAGTCTCATTCTTCCAGTTCGGTAATTTTTTGGAGCAGAAAGGCTTCATCTTCTTCGCTTAAAAGACCGCCGTTGATGAGCTGGAGCGCGATGCGGAACTGTTTGGTGGGTTCGTAATATTCCAGGATGCGCTCGATGCGTTCGTATATACTTTGGGCGAAAATTTTATCGACCGGATCAATGGCGGCGCCGCGCTGATCGCAGATCAGTCCTAAGGAAAGGAGGGCGGCGGATTGGTTATTAGCGTTTAAAGTATAGGATTCCAGCAAGGTTATGAGGCTTTCTGCGGGTTTTCTGGGGTTGAAGGATTGGGGGACTTTTCCGTTGCGCTGTAGGGCTACGCCGATTCCCCAGAGGCTTGCGCCGGAGGCGGTTTCCTGCATCTGTTTAAAAATCCAGGGGATTTCGGTTTGAGAAACCGCATGGGCGTAGATTAACGCTTCTTCGTACCGTTTATCTCTATTGTGGTATGCGAGGAGAGAGTCTTTCTGGGCCGGGGCGCCGAGGAGTCCGATGTTGCGGATGGCTTCGTTTATGGTGGCGACTCGTTCTCCGGTTACGCCGATGATGGCGTGTTTAACGACAGAAACAATATCGATGCAACAGTCCACCAAGGTTTCCCGATGGTTTTGGTTCCATCGGAGCGCGAGTTTTCGGGACAGCACTAAAAGCCGTTGAATAAAAAATTCGTCCCGTTTTTGCTGTTGTATTTGTTTCCGTAATTCTAGGATAATCGGAATCGCAAATTCTTCAGGGTTTCCGCAGTGAGAAATCATGTTGATGCATAATTTGATGGTTTTATTCGTATTTTTATTGCTTCCTTTGTTGAAATTTTTCCGCCGCTGATTACACAGATCAGAGAGACGGGAAATTTCATTTTTCGGAACCAGCGGAGTTCCCTGTTTCGGTATCACTGCGGAACGCGCGGCGGTATAGCCGCTTTTATCGATAGAAATAATAACGGATCCCTTTTCACGTTCTGTGTACGCTTCAAAGGAAAGTATCTTATTCCGGCTTAAACTAAAGCGAATTGATACGGCCGCGGCGTCTTGGTAGGTTTTTTCAAAGGATATTTCTCCCGAAGCGATGGTGGTATAGGTATCTTTTTCCTCTTTTTTCCGAATGGGAATTTTAATTTTCGTCTGTCCCGGGGCGATGGAAAATCCGTCTTTACGATCTGACGTGAAAGGCAGATCCGCTCCCGCGTCGACCAAAAGTTCGTGCGCGCCGCCGCTCATGCCGAGGTACAGGGGTTCGTTCAGAACCGTTTTCCGAAGCTGAATGCCTGGGGCATCCTGAACAGTAATACTGTCTTCTGTTTCCGCGCTCCGAGGATTTACCGGCAGAGCGGCGTCGGTTTCGCCGTACTTGTGCAAGTAGTAATGGTACACCGCCGCGCCCCGGGCGACTGCTTGATCCGGATCCAGCGCGAGAATAGGCTTAAATCCAAAAAACTGTTCAAGCCGTTCCTGTATCAGATACAGCTTTGACATACCTCCGTTTAACACCACTGCATCGACTTGGACGTCTTCCAAGCGCAATTTTTTTGCGGCTTTCTGGAGGACGTCTAAAACAGGATAGATAATCGTTTTAATCTGTCCGTTATCCTGCATTTTGTCGAGTTGTTTATAATCGTCGTAGTTTAGTCCGGGGCCCAGCAAAGGCGCGATGATCTGTTCGAATTCGGCTTTGGTGAATTCGTCGTCATACGCGTATCCGTTGTGCATTCGTCCGCCGGTGGAACTGAGGATGTCGGTTCCCCAGTTATCGTCTTGGGTATTGGAAACTTGTTCGTTAATATCGATTTTCATGTTCTCCGCGTACACGATGAGCTGGGCTATAACTTCATCTCGGCCGGCGTCGATTTTCTGCACGATTTCTTGGGTATTGCGGTATTGTTTGCGATACCGCTCAAACATCGCTTGAGCGATGAGCAGATCGAAATCATCTCCTCCAAGCCGGGTGTAACGGTTTGTGGCGATTTCGTCCATCTGCATTAATTCTTTATTTGTTTCGTTTCTGCTTATCTCATGGAGGGTGATGTCCAGGGTTCCGCCTCCTATATCGAACACCATCACTTTTTGCTTTTTGCTTGTGTCCAGAATATGGGCGGGGATTTCTCCTTTTTGAATTTGGTTGAGCAGATCGTACATTACCGCGTTGGGTTCGGAAAGGAGAATTTGCCGTTTTGTGCCGTCCCGGTTAGTCATCTTTATTCCGGCGATTTCCGCGGCTTTAAGGGTTGCTTGGCACATGGCGCTGTCGAAACTCGCCGGCACGGTGATGATCGCGTCGGTAAGTTCTTTGTGGTAGACTCGCTTTACTTCGCTTAACAGATGTTTGAGAATCTGCGCGGATACCGCTTCCGGCGTTTTGTCCGGCACGTCCGGGCTGAGACCGGAAACCCCGGTTTGTCCCATTTGGCTTTTGATGGATTTTGCCACAAGCTGGGGGCGCATACTGTAGAGCCGTTTCGCCAGGTCTCCGACTAAGGGTTTGAGTTCTCCGTTGCGATTTTGCCGGTAATACACGCAGGATGGAAGCAGAGGTTTTTTTGTGGTACTTCCCTTGATGTCATCCGCGGACGCGCTGGAATAAATATCTTCGTATCGGGCTATGTCTACGACTTTACTGACTATCGTTCCTCCGGGGGTGACGTTGGTTATAGCCAGTACCGAATTCGTAGTGCCTAAATCGATGCCGACGCATAGCTCATCGTGATCTTCGGTCATATTTTTTTCCTTTTCTAAATTTTACAAAATTTTTAAAACTTTTTTAAAGAGAAAACTTTAAAGAATTTCTTTGATGGTTGGTCTGGATATTTGGGTATCTTTTTTTTTGTATACCCAACCTGGGGAAACTACGATTACTTGTTTTTCTTCTCCTTCGTGTTCGAAGGGAGAGCCGAGATAGTTGTAATTTTCGATGTCCTGACTTTTTACGGTTAGGGTTTCGCCGGTGCGGATTATGGGATTGATGCCGCTGTCTTTTACGAATTGGATGAGTTTCCGGACTAGAATGGTGAGGCCGTTTATCTCGATGGGGAGTTCGTAGTTTTGTTTCCGCAGGGATTCGAGGCCGGCTTTTGCGGAAAAAAGTTCGTCCAGAATACAGCCGTATTTTTCGGAATTCAGGGCGGAGAAGAAGCCGGTAATTTCCTGATTTTTGCTTTCCTCAAGTTTGAGTTCGAATTCGTTCTGGGTTTCTTCGAGCATATCGTTGAGTCGGCGGATTGAATCGTCCTTTTGATCCGGGAGATCTTCTTCGTCGAGCTGTTTATTTTTGCTCATGGTTTTAACGGCCTGATGCAGGATGTCGTTGAGGCAGGCTCGGGATCTCGCGCTTCCCCGGAAGAAGATGTCGCCGGCGAAACGCAGTTTTTGAAATTCGGGAATGGTGGTGAACAGAGCGATGAGGACGCACCTCATCCGGGAGCAGTGAATGTCGTTCGTGAGGGCTTCTTCGGATTTTTTTTCGTACTCCCGAAAGCGTTTATAGGCCATAATATCCCCGTCGAAGCAGTCGCGAACGCATTGCGCCATTTTCAGGGCGTCTCTTATAATCTGCGGACGTTCGGTGCGGTTGGATAATTTCAGGATCCGCAGAATTTTGATCACCCGATCCAGGGTGTAGTCGGGGTCGTCTTTTTTCTTGTTTTTTGCGTTGAGCCGGCGGGCGGCTTCTTTGGGATCCAAGTCGGGATCCAGACAGAATTCGCTGATTACCCGATTTTCATCCACGCAAATTTTATCCATGCCTACTTTTCTCCGCATCTCGATGACTTCATCGATTTTGTCTAGCGCCTCTTTTGCTATCATACTGCCCTGTTCCAACTCCTTTTTAAAGAGAATATATTTCGCCGGTTTCGGCGTAAATAAAATGACCTGTCCAGGACGTCCGGGTCATAAGTTCTATTTCAAGACAATTCGCTTCAATCCGGGGTTCCGCCGAGCCGGTATGCACCAGCACCACCGTTTTCGGATGATATTTTTCAATAAAATCCGCCAATTCACGATACGTCGGATGCAAAGAAAAATCAACCTTCACCGGCAGAAAATGGGCCGGAGCAAACCGCCCGATAAGCGCGGCCTGCTCTCCCCGGGGCGGAATCCCCACGTAATTCCAAGCCCGGCGTACCGGTATGTGCATTCGTTCCATTTCTTCCGCCAGGAGACTCAACTTCTGATCGATGTATACCGGAATCCGGGGGAGCCTGCGATTCTCCATCGCTTTGTTCAGGCTGTGCAGGACTTCCCAGCCTTTGGTGAGCTGGACGGTCTCTAAAAGCACCGAACAGCCCCGTTCCAACGCGCCCTTCACAAAGGCAAACTGGGACTGGGGATTCCGCCCCCGCCGAAGATGAGGATGTTTGGCGTGCAGGCCGCAGATAATCATCGTATCAAATTGTATCGAATCGGGCAGAATGTACGAAGAGGTCAAAACCCCGGCATGGCAGGAGAAATCCCCGGTATAGAGAATCCGTCTATCCTCGGTTTGAAGGTACACCATGGCCGCGCCCGGAATATGCCCGGCCTCAAAAAACGTAACTGTGTACTCGGGCAGAAAAATTTCCTGGCAGTAGCCGATTTCAATAATAGACCGAATCGCGGCCTCCGAGCGGATTTCTTCTTCCTCCCGGCGGTCCTCCGGCGGGGAAGTCTGCCATTCATTGAGATTCCAGAGAATGTGAAATAACAACGCTTTAGTTATCGGCGTCGCGTAAACCCCGGCGTTCCGGCATTGGGACGAAAGATACCGAAAGGCCCCGATGTGATCAAAATGACTGTGGGATATAAAAATTTGGGTGATCTGATTAAGGGATTCTAAAAAAGGGGGTTTTAAAATAGTCGAAAAATCTGGAAAGTAGGCCCCATTTGGGGATTTTCCGCAATCCAGCAGAATATAGGCGTCATTAATTTGAAGAAAGTAACAGCTGGCTCCGACTTCCTGCCCGCCTCCCAGGGCGACAAAACGCAGATAAGATTTTTTTCCCCGCCTTTTCATGATTTTGCCAGCATACTATAAGAAAAGCAGGTTGTCAACGGACCTATACCGGGATTCTGGGCCGGCCGAGAATTTGCAGGATCACCACAATACTCACCAGCCCAAAGCCGATAATATCGGTCCCAAGCCCTGGATGAATCAGCAGTAAGCCGCTGGCTATCGCGGGAATCCGTTCGAAGAACTTCAGTTTTCTCAGCATATATCCCTCGAGGCCTATTGCAAGTCCAAACATCCCGATACAGGAGGTAATCACGATCCGCACCACATCGAGGGGCGTCGTGTCAATGAATAACATGGATGGACTGTATACAAAAATATAGGGGATGATAAAGGCCGTAATCGCTAGGCGGGTAGCGGTAATGCCGGTTTTGATGGGATTCGATTTGGCAATAGCCGAACCGGCATACGCGGCCAGGGCCACCGGCGGGGTAATGTCAGCCATAATTCCAAAATAAAAGACAAACATATGGGCCGCCAGAATCGGCACGCCCATGCCGATTACTATCGGCGCGGTAATGGTCGCCATGATGACGTAATTCGCGGTAGTCGGAATACCCATGCCGAGGATGAGGCAGGCAATCATCGTTAGAAACAGGGCAAGCAAAAGATTGCTTTGAGCTACCGAAAGGAGCATTCCAATTAAAATCTGTCCCAAACCGGTCAGAGAAACGATGCCCACCACCACTCCGGCCACCGCGCAGGCCAGGGCCACTCCGATGGTGTTTTTCGCGCCGTTTGTGAGGGCTTCGATAAACGTTTTTGGGGTGAATCGGGTCTCTTTCCGGAACATACTTACGATAATCGCGGTCAGAATCGCGTAACACGCCGCCGCCGCCGGAGTATTGCCCCGGGTCATGAAAAAAACCAGGACTGCAATCGGCAGAAGAAGATAGCCTTTTGCCAGAAAAAGTTTCCCGAAAGGCGGAATCGATTCCTTGGGCAGACCTTTAAGGCCCAGTTTTTTCGCCTCGAAGTGAATCATCAGGAAAATGCCGGTGAAATACAACCCGGCCGGCAGAATTGCGGATACCGCGATAACCGAATAGGCAATACCGGTAAGTTCCGCCATGAGAAAGGCCGCGGCGCCCATAATCGGAGGCATGATCTGTCCTCCGGTAGACGCGGAAGCTTCTACCGCCGCGGCGAATTCCGGTTTATAGCCGGTTTTTTTCATGACCGGAATGGTGACGCTTCCGGATCCGACGGTATTCGCTACGGAACTCCCGGAATACATCCCGCTCAATGCGCTGGCGATGACCGCGACCTTAGCGGGTCCCCCGGAGGCGAAGCCGGCCGCGGAATTCGCCAGGTCTATGAAAAAGGACGCAATGCCGGATTTCTCCAAAAAGGACGCCAAAAAGATAAACAGGACGATAAAAGTAGAACATACCCCGATAGGCGTGCCGATGATCCCGTCGGTGGTGTAGAAAAGCTGGTGAACAATCCGGCGGAGGGAATAGCCCGAAAGAACCGCATAGGTAATAAACCCAGTCCCCACCACGAGAATCGGAATCCCGACGACCCGGCGGCAGAGTTCCCCCAGCAGGATCATTCCCAGGACCGCCATTCCAATGTCCCAGGGCTTGAGCATCACCGCCCGGTTGATAATCGCTTCAAAATTCGCTACGAAATAAAAAAAAGAAGCCGCTCCCAAGGCTCCCAGCAGAATATCGTACCAGGGCACATAATTTTTTCGTTTTGTCAGGCCCTTCCGCAGAGGGTACAGGATATACCCGATGAATACCAGGATCCCCAGAAACGCGCATCGGCGGATCTGTTCCGGGAGGGCCGCAAAAAGAGTCACCCAAAACACATAGGCGGTAAAAAGCAGGAGCAAGCCTTTTATAATATGCTCGGAAATTCCGGAAAACCGCCGAACCGCCGACTCCCGGTCGAATTGGGCGATCAGGTCTTCGGTTTGGAGGGTTTCTTCCTGCATTTTTTCTGTCTGCATTTTTTCTGTTTTCATAAAAAAATTCCTTTATGGGTCCAAATCCGGATGTGGGCGTTTCGGCCGCAGAGATCCCGGAGACTGATTCGTTCATCCCTCAGGTACAGGATGTGGTCCGAAACAGTGCCTACGATATAGAGCAGTTCCTTGTAAGAGGTTTGGAATCCCGAGATGACAAGAAAGCCGCCTTCTCGGGATAAGGTCTGCCCTTCGGCGAGGTCGCTTTGGATGCCGGCGCCGAAACTCGCGAACCGGCTGGACACCGGGCGAATCCTTCCCTGGTCTGCCGTGAAGGTTTCCCGGACCGGGCTGTTATTTACCGAATGGATGAATTCGATGGCAAAGGTTTCGCCCTTCTGGAGGGGCCGGCGGAGGTAGACTTTTCCGGAATCCGCATCCCCGATGGCAAGCCCCCGGGGGACGAACTGATAAGTCAAAGCCAAAACCGCCAGGGCAAGGAAGAGCCGGAGCATTATTTGAGGGCTTTGATTTCTTTTAGATACCGTTCCGCGCCTTTGTGAAAGGGTACGGAAATTCCGCCCACGGCGTAGGTTGGAGCCAGTTCCGCGCCTTTGGCGTGGGCTTGGGCGATTTCGCCTTTATGCTCGAAGAGGGCCTTTACAAGCTGATATACCGTATCTTCCGGGAGTTTGTTGCTGGCAATGAGGGTAGCTTTTACCGCTAAGGTCGGGACCTCCTGGGTTACTCCCCGATAAGTCCCGGCCGGGATAGAAAAGTCGGTATAAAAGGGATATTTTTTTATAATCTGGTCGGCCCGGTCCCGGTCGATAGAGAGAACCGCGATGTCTTTATTCGTGGCGAGGTCCAGTACCGCGGTGGTAGGCGCGCCGGCTACGCAGAAAAATGCGTCGATTTTGTTATCCCGGAGGGCGTCCGCGGAGGCCCCGAAGCTCAGGTTTTGTTTGCCGATGTCGGTAAAGGTGATGCCGTAGGCTTCCAGAATCTGCCGGGCGTTGAATTCCACGCCGCTTCCGGCATCCCCAACCGATACGTTTTTGCCTTTAAGGTCTGCGACGCTGACGATGCCGGAAGCGGCATTCACGATAATCTGACAGACTTCGGCGTACAGCCCGGCGACGGCCGAAAAGTTGCTTATTTTCTCGCCGTTAAAAAGCTCTACTCCCCGATAGGCGTAATCCATTACGTCGTTTTGCACAATCGCAAGTTCCACTTCTCCGGCCGCGATGAGCTGAATGTTTGCTTTGGATGCTCCGGTAGATTGGACGGTAATGGGAGTTTTGGTTTTATCCGTTAAGATTTGTCCTACCGCGGAGCCGTAGGCGTAGTATGTTCCGGTATTGCCTCCGGTGGCCATTCGGATTCGGGCCGGGCCTTTATTTTGGCTGGAGCCGTTGGCGTATCCTGGGGCGGCGGCTAGGATTGTCAGGGCCGCCGCGAGGCCGGCGATGCTTTTTGTTTTCAATGAATTCCTCCTGGGCAGAAAGCTATACAAATCCGGGGGTTTTGTCAACCCGGCGAGGCTTGCCGGGGCGGGAGGAATATGGTATTTTTCTAAAAAAAAGAAATATTTAGGAGAAAAAATGAAATATATCTGGCTAATCTTGAGTCTCCTGGCTCTGCCGGGGCTGTACGCCGGAGGAAATGCCGAAACCGGCACGTATTACGTGGAGGCCCGGGGGAACGATAAAAACGATGGGCTGTCCCGGGAGACGCCTTTTCAGACCTTGGGAAAGGCGGTGGACATGGCCCGGCGGAATAAGATTAAGCGCATTACGGTCGTGGGGATTCTTACGGAGGCCAGCGAACAAAAGACGGCCTTTGCCCGAGACCCGGAGAGCGTATTTTTTATTAAAGATTCCGGGCGGACCGAAATTCTTATCCGGGGCCTAAACCAGGGGGAACTGGGGGCGGCGGGAACCGGGAAGCGGGTTATCAAAATAGAAGGAAGAGCGGCGATCCGCTTTGAACATATCGGCCTTACCGGGGGCTTTAGGGGCCTGGAGACCCCGGGGAATGGGGGCGGAATTTATGCGGAGACCGGGTCGATTACCCTGGGTCCCGGCGCGGAAGTGGAGGGAAACCGAGGCATCCAGGGCGGCGGGGTTTATGCTGTTTCGGCCCGGGTGACTTTGGCCGGCGGGCGGATCGGGGACAATTTTGCGGAAGGTTCCATCGGGGAGGCCGGGGGCGGATTGTACCTCCGGAACTGCGTAGCCAAGATTATAGACGGCGAAATTACCGGCAATACCGCGATGGACGATAATGGCGGCGGGATTTTTCTCAAAGACGGATCCCTGGAAATGACCGGCGGGACTATCAACAGCAACGTCGGCGGGGGGGCTTACATCGTTTCCAGTCTTTTTACTTTGAAAAACGGCACGATTCAAGACAACCGGGTGACCTATAATGCCGGGGGGCTGGCCTTGTTTCTGAGCGATTTTGTTATGACCGGCGGCAAAATTACCGACAACCTGGCGGATAACTCCGGCGGCGGCCTTTTTGCTTTGCAAAGCGCGTGCGCCATTTCCGGCGGGGAGATTGCCCGGAATCGGGCGGAGTACGGCGGGGGGCTTTGCATTAACGCCACGGATAGCGATAGGCCCTTGGATATTGCCATTTCCGGGGGGGTGATTCATCACAATCAGGCCAAGGAAACCGGGGGGGGCCTCTTCATTCTGAATGGAACTCTCGAACTAACCGGGGAGGCCGAAATTTCCGGCAATACTGCGCTCTCCGGCGGGGGCATCGGCGCGGAAAACAGTTCTTTAGCGATGAAAGGCGGGCTTATCAAAGGCAATGTTCTTTCCGGGAACGGCCGGGGCGGCGGGATTTCGGTGGCCTCCGGGGCCCTGGACCTTCAGGGCGGGGAGATTGCGGAAAACGCGGGCCTCTACGGCGGCGGGGTCAGCGCGGCGGATTCGGCCTTTACCCTTAGGGGGACCGGGGGGATAATCGGCAATACCGCCGGGGGGTCTGGCGGGGGCGTGTATGTCGGGAATGGCACCTTTGAGATCTTCGGCGGGGAAATTCGGGATAACATCGCCCGGAATACCGGAGGGGGCGTGTATGCCGGGGGGTACTGCAACGTTTTGATTTCCGGGGGAGCTGTATCCGGGAACCGCTCCGCCAAAGAAGGGGGAGGCTTTGATATTCGGGCCTATACTATTGTCACCATGACCGGCGCGGTTTTCCGGGGAAACCGGGCGGAAAAAGGCGGAGGCCTTCATGTGGGGCCCCAGGGGGTATTTAATATGTGGAATTCGAATCTTCTTAAACCTGAAGGAGGCCTTATTTCGGGAAACGAAGCGGCCGCCGGAGGAGGCGTGTACGTAGCCCCCGGCGGAGACCTTTCCCGCCGGGGGGGCGTCCTCGAAGGCAACATCCCGGAGGATCTTATTATAGAAGAAAACCCCCCGGCGGAAACCGAGGAGTTTTAAGCCGGCAAGCCCGGGGGACATCCCAAGAAATTTCCGGGACCTCCCAAGAACTTTCCGGGACATCCCAAGAAGGTTCCGGGGTATCCCAAGAACTTTCCGGGGTATCCCAAGAAGGTTTTGGGGTATCCCAAGAAATTTCCGGGGTATCCCAAGAAAGTTTTGGGGTATCCCAAGAAAGTTTTGGGACATCCCAAGAAAGTTCCGGGGCTTTAGTCGTCGGTTTCCTGAGTTTTGAAGCTCTGGGCGGCTTTGATGACTTCTTCTGCGATTTTTCCTGCGATAGGAGCGTAATGGTCGAAGTCTACGTTGAAAGAGCCGGTTCCGCTGGTGAGGGATCGGAGGTCGATGGAATACCGGAGGAGTTCGGCTTGGGGGACTTGGGCGCGGATTTCTTCGATGCCCCCGACGGAATCTTGGCCTAAGATTTTGCCCCGTTTGCTGGAGAGGTCGCTCATTACGTCGCCTAAGTATTTGGATTCGGCGAAGACCGTAAGGTTCATGATGGGTTCGAGGAGGGTGGGGCCTGCTTGTCTCATGGCTTCTCGGAAGGCGTTTCGGGCGGCTAATTTGAAGGCTAGTTCGGAGGAGTCTACCGGGTGTTCTTTGCCGTCGACGATTTTGATTTCTACGTCGACGACTGGGTAGCCGGCTAGGGTTCCCGAGGCCATGCCTTCGAGGAGGCCCTTTTCGACGCCGGGGATGTAGCTTTTGGAGATGGCTCCGCCGAAGATGGCGTTGATGAATTTGTATTGGGCGCCCCGGGGAAGGGGGGCGATTTCGATGGCTACTCGGCCGTATTGGCCGTGGCCCCCGGTTTGTTTTTTGTGGGTGTACTCGGCGGAGGCTTTTTTTGCGATGGTTTCCCGGTAGGGCACCCGGGGGATTCGGGTTTCGATTTCGATTTTTTGGGTTTGTTTGATTTTTTCGAGGATGCTGGTGACGTGCAATTCGCCCATGCCGGAGAGGACTCGTTCTTTGGTTTCTTCGTTGAAGAGGTAGCGGAAGGTTTTATCTTCTTCTGCGGCCTTGAGGAGGGCTTCGCCGAGTTTATCGTCGTCTTTTTTTGCGCCGGCGGTTACGGCTACGGCATGGACCGGTTCGGGGAGCCGGAGGGGGAGGAAGGGCAGGGTTCCGGGGCCTCCGGCGAGGGTATCGTTGGTTTTCAGGCCGGATTTGGCGATGAGGCCCACGTCTCCGGCCTGGAGTTCCCGGGTTTCTTCGAGTTTTTTGCCCTGACAAAGGTAGAGTTTGCCGATTCGTTCCTTTTTATTTTCCGAGATGTTAAAACCTTCGGAGTCCGGGCTTAGTTTTCCCTGGATAATTTTAATCCAAGAAAGTTTCCCGGAAAACTGGTCGTAGACGGTTTTGACGACCAGGGCGGCGAGGGGTTTATTTGGGTCCAGGGGGATTCCCTGGTTTCCGCCTTTTGGGTCTTGGGCTATATCTTGGGCGGTCTTCGGGTTTGGGGCGAGGTCGGCTAGGAAGTCTAGGAAGGGAATCAGGCCGGAATTTTTTAATCCGGCTCCGGCGAAGACCGGGACGAATTTATTCCGGGCCAGGCCCTGGCGGAGGCCTCGTTTAATTTCTTCGGGTTCGAGGGTTCCTAAAAGGATGTAATGTTCCAGGAGGATTTCGTCCCCTTCGGCGGCGGCTTCCAGGAGGCGTTCTTGGGCGGCGGCGGTTTGGGATTGGTATTCCGGGGGGATGGGGCCTTCTTTTTCCGGGGCGTCTTTTTGGATGAAGAAGGCCTTATTTTGGATTACATCGATGACTCCCTGGAAGGTTGGGCCTTGGCCCATGGGAAAAGAAGCGATGACCGGGTTAATTTTGAATTTTTCTTTAATATCCTCGAGGACCTTGGGGAAGTCGGCCCGGTCGTCGTCCATTTTGGCGGCGAAGAAGGCCCGGGGTTTGATTACCGGGGGGGATTCTTTGGCCCGGTTTTCGAGGGTCCGCCAGAGTTTCAGGGTTTCGATTTGGGGTCCTGTGCGGGCGTCGAGGACGAGGAGGACCAGTTCGGCGCATCGGAAGGTGAGGATGACATCTCCGGTGAAGTCCGAGGAACCCGGGGTATCGAAGAGGTTGATTTTCAGGCCCCGGCGTTCGATATGGCCCAGGGCGGCATGAATCGATATTTTCCGTTCGATTTCTTCCGGGGCGGCATCGCTTACCGTTTTGCCGGACTCGATGGTTTCGGCCTTGGGGATGGCTCCCCCGGCAAAGAGGAGATGTTCAAAAAGGGTGGTTTTGCCGGTTCCGCCGTGACCGGTAAGGGTAACGTTTTTAATACATTCCGTTGTGTGGCTCATGCAGGGCCCTCCTTGGGGGTTTTATGGTAGGATGTGCTTTTTTCCGGGGATTGTCAAGAAAAAACCGCCCCGGCCGGAGGGGAAAAAAACAAAAATATTTTTGTTATATTTTGTTATAATGGTTGACATAAAAAATCTTTTGCGCTATATTTTGATACATAAAAGAATACCCCGGGCCGAATTACGCAATTTCAGGAAGCCCTAAATACCATTACGGAGGAGGTGCCCAGGACAAAAAACAGAATACCGATACCGGGTTCTAAAAAAGTGGCAGGAAAACAAAGGGGATCGACGGGAAGCGTAGCTTTCCCCCCCAAATATTTTTTAGGAGAATATATATGAAACGATTTTGTGCAGGTCTTTTGGCTCTCGCTACGGCCGCGGGAGGATTGGCCGCCCAAGAAGCCGACGCCGATAAGGGAAAATTTTCTTGGTCCGGAAGCGTAAAACTAGGAGTCGATACCGTCTGGAACGGCCCTGGTACAAGAACTAATGCTCCGGAGAAGGGAGAAGATAGCACTGATCCACTGGCGGCCCGATCCTTTGACAAGGGCGTAACGGGCCTCCACGGGGACTGGAACCAAGGGGACGTTACCGTAAAATACACCAAAGGAGCGATGGAAGTCAGCTCCACCATCGAAGCGAATTACGGGAAAGCTACCGGGTTTAACACCCTGAAGGGGGCCGGGGATGCAGATGCGACCCTTCAAGCCAAAGTTATATACGGCGACGGCGTTAACGGCACCGAATCTAACTGGAAACTTCAAAGCCAATTCCGGATCTTCAACTCCGCCGGGGTCAGCATAGTCAAGCCCGACAGTTTCGGAGAAGTCCTTCGCCGGACCTGGGGGTATTACCTCCTCTTCGACCGCCAGCTCAAACTGGAAGCCGCCTGGCGGGGTAACGACGAATCCCTCCTAAGCGAACCCGTCGACCTCGTCGGGGATACCAACTACGATAACATGGATAACCGCGCCGGCATCCGGGTAACCTTCAACCCCAAAGCCGTCGAAGGCCTCCGAGTCGGCTTCGCCTTCCACAACGGTAACGCCGGTATCCAAAACAGAGTGCCAGACTATGGAAAGGGTTATGATATTGTGTGGGATAGTACTGCTAGTCCTGTGGGATGGATAGCCCAAGATAGTAATAATACTCCATTAGGCATCAACCTAGCCGCCCCCAGCGTTCCCAGCGGCACCCCTGGGAAGATAAGGGGCGGGAAGTATTATCCCGATGCAGATAACCCTTCCATAACCAAATCCTGGTCTGGGGATCAGCATTGGTTTAGCGATAACTACAATCCCACGGTGGCGGACATTTTAGGTAGTTTTGCCTTTGGGGTGAAGTACGACAATGGTCCCATTTCCGCCGCGGCCGGCTTCCGGGCAAACCGCCAGCAACTCGATACCTACAAATGGAATGCCGCCGATGCAAATATCACCGGTTCTTCTTTACAAGGCATAAAGGGGCACGGCGGGCAGTATATGTTTAGCTTTCTAAATAACCTCCTAACAAATTATAGCAATCCCGATACGGGGGTTCCCTATGGAGATGGGGATATAGGTAGCATTGAATTGAACAAAAGTCCTGGGGTTGATGCGGTTTATTTAGGCGGGAAGTACACCATTATGGAAGGCCTTTCCGCGGGTCTGGACGTCCAGCTTTCCGGTCTCTCCCAAAAAGTCTATATCCCCGGTTCACTGTATACCGCCGCAAAGGGATTAAAAGAAAACATTAGTGATGTACCCCTCCAGGATGGGAAGGCCTTTACTATGGCCCACTTGATGCTTGGGGCCCAGGTGAACTATGACGCAGAGCCTCTTCATGCAGGTCTTCAGATTAAGTTGCGGGGCGATCCTGGTACAGTGGATGACAACTTCGGGTATAACGCTTTCGGCGATGGCGACGGCGGTATCTGGTTTGACAAAAACGTAGCGGCTGTTCGGGATACCTTCCTGCAATTTTCCCCGTACGTCAAATACGACATCATCCCCAAAACCCTGCAGGTTCACCTCCCCATCAATTTCGCGGTCAGCTTGAACGGAACAAAAGACAAAAAAGACTTATTCGATGTTGATACGGGTTCCAATCCCATGTTGGATAGCGAGCGCGGTTACTACTATGCGGGGAACAAGGGCATGTACTTGTGGCTGGCTCCGGCCCTTTACTGGAATCTCAAAGGCGATGCGGCCACGGATGACCCGTCCTGCGGTATTGTCCTGCGGTACTACGTCGGCTGGGCTTTCGGTCAGTATAACCAAGAAGAAACCCAAGATAAAATAACCAACAATCCCGGCGACCATGTTGAACCCATTTTCAACAAGACCACCAACTGGCTTAACGGTCTTCGTTGCACCTTCCGGTGGACCTTCTAGCCTGTCATCGGGGTAGCCCGGGGTAAGCCTGGGTTTCACCTCGGCGCAAGGGGCATCTTTCCGATGCCCCTTTTTTTATGCTTGCCCATGCCGGGGGTTCTTGCCATCGGGGTAATGCCCGGCCCGGAAGCCGGCGCAAGGGGCATCGGGATAATGCCGGGGTGAAAGCCGGCGCAAGGGACATCGGGAAGATGCCCGGGGTGGAAGCCGGCGCAAGGGGGGGCATCGGGGTAATGCCCGGCCCGGAAGCCGGCGCAAGGGGCATCTTTCCGATGCCCCTTTTTTTATGCTTGCCCATGCCGGGGGTTCTTGCCATCGGGGTAATGCCCGGCCCGGAAGCCGGCGCAGGGCATCGGGAAGATGCCCGGGGTGAAAGCCGGCGCAGGGCATCGGGTAATGCCCGGCCCGGAAGCCGGCGCAGGGCATCGGGAAGATGCCCCTTTTTTTATGCTTGCCCCATGCCGGCCGGCTAGAGTATACTGTTACCATGAGCAGAATCACCCGCCGTTCTTCTGTCTGGCGCGCCAAAGCCGCTCGGGAACGGGAACAATGGCAAGCCGAGCTAAAAGAACGAGAAGCCAAAACCGCCAAAGAGCACGAACAATGGCAAGCCGAGCTAAAGGCCCGGCAAGAACAATGGCAGACCGAGTTAAAAGAGCGAGAAGCCAAATGGCAAGCCGAAGCCGCCAAAGAGCACGAACAATGGCAAGCCGATCTAAAGGCCCGGCAAGCCCAACGAGAAGCCAAAGCCGCCCAAGAGCACGAACAATGGCAAGCCGATCTAAAGGCCCGGCACGAACAATGGCAGACCGAGCTAAAAGAGCGAGAAGCCAAATGGCAAGCCGAAGCCGCCAAAGAACGAGAACAATGGCAAGCCGATCTAAAGGCCCGGCACGAACAATGGCAGACCGAGCTAAAAGAGCGAGAAGCCAAATGGCAAGCCGAAGCCGCAAAAGCCCGAGAAGCCGAGGCAAAAGCCCGGAAAGAGCGGGAAGCCGAAGCCGCAAAAGCCCGAGAAGCCGAGGCAAAAGCCCGGGAAGCCGAGGCAAAAGCCCGGGAAGAGCGAGAAGCCGAAGCCGCAAAAGCCCGGGAAGAGCGAGAAGCCGAAGCCGCAAAAGCCCGGGAAGCCGAAGCAAAAGCCCGAGAAGCCGAAGCCGCCAAAGAACGAGAAGCCGAGGCAAAAGCCCGGAAAGAACGGGAAGCCGAGGCAAAAGCGCATCGGGAACAATGGGAAGCCGAGGCAAAAGCGCATCGGGAACAATGGGAAGCCGAGCTAAAAGCCCGATCCGCGGAAAGCGAAAAACGTCACGCCGCTCTGGACAAGGCTTTGGGGAAACTTGGCAACCGTATCGGCGAATGGGTGCAATGCACGTTAATCCCAAATCTTCCGGAAAAATTCCAAGCCTTTGGGTACGCTTTCACCCAAATTTCGCAGAACACTTTCTTTAACGCTCCCAAACATGACATTGCCATAGAAATGGACGGATTCATGCAAAACGGCGAAAGTTGTATTGCCGTAGAAGCAAAGCTCAAACCAAGTAAAGACGATATTAGGATATTTATCCGGCGGCTGGAAAAGGTTCGGCGTTACCTCGATTTGCAAAAGGACCGCCGAAAGCTCTACGGAGCAATTGCCGGCATGGTGGTTTTGGATGTCGCGTTGCGGAATTACGTTCTCCAGCAGGGCTTGTACTTGGTTGAACCTTCGGGAGAAGATGTCATCCTTACCGCTCCGCCCTCGGGTCCCACCGAGTATTAGCCCTCCCAGGCAGGCTTGCGTTTCAGACCGCCAGGTTTACAGTTTTTCTATGCTTGCTCCATGCCGGGGGTTTCCGGGAAAGGCGGGTCCTGGCGTTTTCTGATGGGGTGCAGGTCGGCTTCGCTGACGAGCGCGGGGTCGTCGATGCCGAGGGGCAGTTCCTGTCCCTGCTCTTCCTCGATATC
>JAIRPY010000055.1 GCA_031256905.1 Spirochaetaceae bacterium | reverse complement strand
TGTTGAAATAATAGCGTTCCAAGTAAGCGATGCGGCGTTGAGCTTCCGGGCTGTACTGGCTTTGGGGATATTCCTGAATCAGTTTGCGGTAATACTCAAGGGCGGAGCGGATATTTCGGCTGGAGCTGTTGGCTTCGAGGGATTGGGCGTAGAGCCACCAGGCTTCGTCGGTGCCGGCGGGGTATATTTCCCGGAATTGATTCAGCAGGGAAATTGCTTGGGGGAAACTGCCGGCTCTATAGGCTTCTTTTGCTTGGCCGAGGTAATCCGGGGATTCTCCTGAAGAAGGGGATGAAACCGGCCTGGGAGTTCCGGCCGCTGAATTTTCCGTTCCTGCAGTTCCAGGCTTGGGGTTTTGTTCTTGTTCCCGGGGCTGAGTTCGGGTTCCGGTCCCGGGATTTTCGCTTACGATTACTTGGACGAAGTCGTTTATGATGTAATTTTCGATGAAATCCTGACGGTAAAATTTAAGGGAGTAGGTTCCCGGGGTTTCGGCTTGGAAGAAGTACTTTTGTCCTTCGGGTTCGTTGCGGCGGGACTGGTAGGTTAGGCCTGGGCGGTTTTCTTGTTCTCCCAAATACACCCATCCGTTTCCTCGAAAGGGAATTTCTGTTTGCTGTCCGGCTAGGGCCCAAATAGTTCGGGATGTGGAAATATTTTCCCGTTTCGGTTCGATTTGGGAATATATTCTGCTGGGGGTTTCCGGGGGAGGATTAACCGGCCGGGGGAGGGCTTCTTGCCGCGCCGAGGGGGCGGGTGTTACCGGTTCTGCGGCGGCTATACCGGGGGGCGGTTCGGCTGGGGCGGTTTGGGCTGGGGCGGTTTGGGCTGGGGCTTCAGGTTGGGTTTGGGGTGGGGCTTGAGGGGCTTGGTTTTGGGGGTTTTCTTGGGGAGCGGGTTCTGGGGCTATGCGGCGCATAACGGAGAACTGGGGGGGGCTTGGTTCTTCGGCTTTTTGGGCTGGGGCGGATTGGCAGAAGATTAGGCCCATGGAAAAAAGGGAAAGCCAGGGAGCTGGGGAAAGTTTCACTTTAGGGAACTCCTTTTAAAAGTTCGTCGATGACGGTTTTTATTTGTTTTTGCCATTGTTCGGGGTCTTCGTTTTCTGGGTTTTGCCAGAAGGGGCGGGCGTCTTCTGGGGTCCATTGGGATCGCGGTTCTTGTTCGAGGAGGACTTCTGGGAGGAAGTCTGGTTCGTCCGGGAGGAAGAGTTCTTCTACCGGGAGGGTTATGGGAGTATTGTCTAATTTTCGGGAGTAGTCGGTGGAGAGTTCTGGGTTTTTATCGATGAAGTCCTGGACTAGGCCGGGCAGGAAAAGGATGACTGCCAAGAGCAGAAGGGCCATGAAGCCGCAGAGTTTTAACAGGTGGGCCTGTTTTTTTAGGGTTTCTCTGAGGCTTGAAGAGATGGCGGCGATAATCGGGCTTATCTTTGCAAAAATTGGCGGCATTGGACCCTCTTGAAAAATGTTTTGGGTTACATCCCCTCTTCTTCGGAGGGGGAAACGCTTAAGGTGTAGGCGTTATTGTCGAGGGGGTCCTCATCGAGGGTGGTGATGAGGAGGAAGTACGTTCCCGGCTCTAGTTCCACTTGGATGAGGGCGTCGTAGTTATCCCCGCCGTCGTCGTTATCGTCGATATATTCTCCTTCGGCGTCGTAAAGTTCGAGGTAGGTATCGAGGGCCGGGTCTTCTCCCAGGGCCCGGATTTCGTAGAGGCCTGGTTTGACGATGGTGAAGACGGCCCAATCTTCGTCTTCAGCGGTGGTGAAGGTTCGGCCTTGGGGTTCTCCCGGGGTGATTTGGTGGGCCCTTTCTTTGGTATTATCGGGTTCGAAGGCGTCGGCCTCTCCTGGGGCTCGGACTTGGGTTTTGAGGGTGTAGCGGCCTCGGTCTCCGTCGACTTCTAGGATCCGGATATAGAGGGTTCCTCCCGGCACGAGGGCGGAGGCTCTGGCGTTGAGGCCTCGGCCGGAATCGTCGTCTTCGGCTAATGGGGCGCCCTCGGCGTCGTAGAGGGTGATGAGGGTGTCTAGGGAGCCTTCGGTGGTGACGATGAGGAATCCTCCGGCGTCCGGGATTTCGACCTGGTACCAATCTTCATCTTTTTCGGATTGGAAGCTGGATTCCAGGTCTTCTCCGAGGGGAATTTTGGCGGCGGTTTCCCGGGTATCGTTGGGTTCTGAGGCGTCTTGAGGCATGGGGGTGAAGGTACTGGAGAAGGTGTAAGAACCGGTATCGCCCCCGAGGCCCCGGACTTTGGCGAGGTAGGTCTTTCCGGCTTCGGCGAAGTATTCGATTTTGCCGTTGAGACCGGCCCCGCTGTCGTCATCGCTGGCGATTCTGCGGGCCTCCGGGGAAGTTCCTTCGTATAATTCTAGGAAGGTGTCCATGGTTCCTTTCGTTTCCAGAGCGAGTTCTCCATTATCCGGGACTTGGAGGGAGAACCAGTCTTCGTCATTCGGATGCAAGGTCCGGGGAATTTCTTGACCGTTGAGGTTGGCCCTGACGGGGTTCTGCCGGCTGTCGGGTTCGTAGGAATCCGGGCGGATATCGGAGCCGGGGTATTCGGAATCCCGGCCCTCCCCGCCGATGAGGGATTCGATAAAGGCTGTGGAGGCGGCATCCAAAATCCAAGAGGCGATTACCCCGGAAGTTTCGACTTGGGTGAGCCGGGTATAGAGCCGGAGAACTCCGCCGATCCGCATTATTTCCCCGGTAAGGGTGAAATCCGCCGGCGCGGCGGGGTCCGTAAGGATGACAAACTTCCGGTCTTTCATGGAAGAAAGAAGGCTGGAAAGCTGATTCCGCCAATAAAGACCTAAATCGGTTTCCTGGTTATTGAATAAGAAATCTCCGAGGCGGATTCTCGCGCCGGCCGGGAGGCCTGCAAGGCCCTGGCGGATCCAATCCCCTAGTTTCCGGCTTTCCGCGTCGAGTTCCGCCAGAGAGTTGATTTGGGAAGGTTCTCCGGCCGGCAAAACCAGAGGAGTCTCGGCCTGAACCGGCACATGGGCCGGCTCGGGCCGAGACCTTTCGGCCTGACCGGGCTGGAGGGTTTCGTCTTCCCGGGGGCCGGCCCGGTTTCCGGGGCCGGCCGGGATCGGTCCCGGGGTTCCTAGGGTTCCCCGGGCCGCGGTTTGGGGATCAAGTTCCACGGCCGGCTGAGGGTACGCTCCCCAAGCTAAAAAAAGGCCCAGGCCCATGGCTATCCGGATTCGGTTTGTCATATATGCTCCTTAAAAATTTTCCCAATCCCTAGAAAAATCCCAATGATTACTATAGATAAAAGCATATCACAAATGCGTAATCCGTGCAAGATGCCCAGGCAAGGCGGATTTTTTTTTATTATCCCTCGGATCTGCCGGAAAATCCTTGCAGATTCTTTTAAATTCCGCAAGAACCGGGGTAAGGGCCTGGCAGATTTTCTTAAAAGATGCAAGGCCCGGGGGAAAATACTTGCATATTCTTTTAAAGTCTGCAAGGACATGGGGAAAATTCTTGCAGATTTTAAAAGATGTCCCTTCCCTCTTGACGATATTGAAGGAGATGAGTATTGTATCTGCAAGGATGAGATGAAAAAACTCGTCTAGTTTATTGAGGCCGGCGGAGAGTTTTGCCGGAAAGGAGCCTTTATGCCTACTCGGACTGACTGGATTCCGAAACGAGAAGAGGAACTTGCGGATTTAATGGGACTTTGGCAGGGAAAACTAGGGGATTCAGCTTTGCAAGGAACCTACGGCTGGTCCGGAGAAGAATGCGGGAAAATAATTGCCGCTCTCCGGGCCTTTTTAGACGCCCGAACCGCCTACGCCGGGGCCCCAACGAAGGCGAATCACACCGAAAAAGAAAAATGCAAAACCGAAGGCCTCGCCCTCATGCGGAAATTCGCCCGGGAATACATCCGGAATAACCCCAAAATGAGCGACGGCCACAAACAAGACTTGGGAGTAAGCCCGGGGGATAAAGAACCTTCCCCGGTCGGCACCCCGGATGCGGGGCCCGAAAGCGAAGCCGAAATCAACGCCAAATCCCCGGGGGTTGTCAAGGTCCGGTATCTCGGGGCAAAACCCTACGGGGTAGATCGCATTGAAATCGCTTGGGATTTATCCGGCGACGCCGTGGACAGCCCGGACCTTCTGCCCCACAAAGAAACCTTCTCCCGAAATCCCTGGGAGCATACCTTCCGCCACGACGACCGGGGGAAAAAACTCTATTACTCCCTCCGGTATCTCACCAAAGAAGGAGAAAGCCACTGGTCCGATGTGCGGGAAGTAATCGTCCCCTAAAAAAAAATCGGAAGGGCCCGGCCGGATAAGCAAAAGTTCCCGGGCCGGCCGGGCCTCCCGGGCCTCCCTAGGGACCCTTCCCGCATCGGGAACAGCCGGACCCGCAGGAACAGCCGGAACTCCCCTTCCGGGCCCGCCGAATAAGCCGGAAAATTACCGCGCCCATCAGCCCAAAAACCGCCAGTCCTGCAATAATATTTCCCATCGTTTTTCCTTTTTCTTGCCAAACCCGGCCGGGTTCTTTTCACCTCTCCTGAGGTTTTTCCCATCTCGGCCGGGTTTCTTTTCATCTCTGCTGAAGTTTTTCCCAGCTTTGGCCGGGTTTTTCCCATCTCGGCCGGGGTTTTTCCGGCTTTACGCGGCCGCCTCGGAAGGCTCCGCCGGTAAAGCCGATCCCTCGGAAGGGCGCCGGACCAAAAGCCACACCAAGAAGGCCAAGCCGAGAATTCCGGCTACCGTTCCCAAGCCGAAACCTTGACCCGTAAAAAAGGAGCCGAATTGATACACAATCAGGGCCAGTAAGTAGCCCCAGCCCAATTGATACCCCACGGCCGCCAAAGTCCATTTCGGGTTATTCATTTCCCGGCGGATCGCGCCGATAGCCGCAAAACAAGGAGGGCAATAGAGATTAAACAGCAAAAAAGCATATCCCGAAAGGGCCGTAAAATGGGCGCCGAAGGCGGACCACATTTCCTCCCCTTCTTCGCTTACTTCCGCGAAACCGTACAAAACCCCCATGGTACCCACGACGTTTTCCTTGGCAATCAGGCCGGTAATGGTGGCCACCGCGGCATCCCAAGTTCCAAAGCCCAGAGGAGCGAAAAGAATGGCAATTCCCGAACCAATTCCCGCGAGAAGGCCGTCGTTCATGTCGTCGACTCTCTGGAAACCCTCGCCGGTAAAGCCGAAATTCGACAGGAACCAAATAAGCACCGCCGAAAGTAAGATAATCGACCCGGCCTTTTTAATAAAAGAAGAACTCCGTTCCCACATGGCCCGCAGAACGTTTACTCCTCCGGGCACTCGGTAGGGCGGCAACTCCATCACAAAGGGCGAAACCTCCCCCAAAAAGGGCCGGGTCTTCTTCAAAATAATCCCGGACATAATCACACTGGCAATGCCTATGAAGTACGCGCTCGGCGCAACCCACCAGGCCCCGCCGAAAACCGCGCCGGAAATCATGGCGATCACCGGAAGTTTCGCGCCGCAGGGCATAAACGTGGTAGTCATTACCGTGAGCCGCCGATCCCCCGGATTTTCAATGGTTCGGGAAGCCATAACCCCGGGAACCCCGCATCCCGTGCCGACCAGCATCGGAATAAAGCTCTTACCGGAAAGGCCGAAACGCCGGAAAAGACGATCCAAAATAAAAGCAATCCGAGCCATATACCCGCAGGATTCCACCAGAGCCAGTAAGAGAAAAAGCACCAGCATCTGGGGAACAAACCCCAAGACCGCGCCCACTCCCGCGACAATGCCGTCGAGAATCAGCGAGGAAAGCCATTCCGAAACGCCCCCGGCCTCGAGGAGCCGGCCGATCAGAACCGGTAAGCCCGGAATCCAGACCCCGAAGTCTTCCGGGTTGGGGTCTCCGGTTTCGGCGGCCTCGGCGAAGGCCCGCCCCCCGAGGCCGAAAAGGTGAAAGCCTTCACCAAAGAGGCCGTCGTTGGTCCAATCGGTTACCCAAGTCCCGATGGAAGTTACCGAAATAAAGTAAATCAGGAAGATTACGGCGGCGAAAATCGGCAGGGCCAATACCCGATTCGTAACAACCCGGTCGATTCGGTCCGAGAGGGTTTCGCCCCCTCGGTTTTTCTTGCGGATGCATTTTTCCGCGAGGGCTGTAATGAAACGATACCGGTCTTCGGCGATGAGGCTTTCGATGTCGTCTCCGCAGGCGGCTTCGGTTTGTTTTCGGATTTCCTCGAATTTCTCTTTTTTCTGAAGGGGGAGGGAAATTTTCTCGTCCTTTTCGAGAATTTTCAGGGCGTAGAAACGTTTTTGGCCCTCGGGAATTTCCTGCAAGAGGTCTGAAAGGCTTGAAATCCCGGCTTCTAAGGGTTTTGAGAAGGGAACCTTCGGGGCGGGCCGGGTTTTTTCTCCTCCCAAGGCGACGGCTTTCTCGATAAGGCCTGGGATTCCCGTGCCTTTGAGGGCGGAAATGGGAACCAAGGGGCATCCCAGGGCGGTTTCGAGGGCTTTAAGGTCGATGAAGTCCCCGGCTTTTTCGACTTCGTCGATCATATTGACGGCGGCGAGGACCGGGATGCCGAGTTCCAAGAGTTGGGTGGTAAGAAAGAGGTTCCGCTCGATATTTGTGCCGTCGATAAGGTTAAGAATTACCTCGGGTTTTTCTTCGAGGAGGAAGTTCCGGGTGATAACCTCTTCAAGGGAGTAAGGCGAGAGGGAGTAAACGCCCGGAAGGTCCATTACGTTGACATCTTTTTGGGTTTTGAGTTTTCCTTCCTTTTTTTCGACGGTGACTCCGGGCCAGTTTCCGACGAATTGGTTAGACCCGGTGAGGGCGTTGAAGAGGGTAGTTTTCCCGGCGTTCGGGTTTCCGGCCAGAGCGATAGTCATGGGCTTTCCTTTTCTGCGATTTCGATGATGGCAATATCGGCTTTCCTGAGGGAAAGCTCGTAGCCCCGGATGGTAATTTCGATAGGGTCCCCGAGGGGAGCGACTTTGCGGACCAGAATTTCGGCGTCTTTGGTAATCCCCATATCCATGATGCGCCGTTTGATGGGGCCCTGGCCGTGAAGTTTCAGAACCTTCACGGTCTGGCCCGGTTTGGCTGAGGTTAGGGTCGTCACAGGCTCTCTCCTTCCTTTTTTCGGCTAGACAGCCACGAAAATCCGATTCGCTAAGTCCTGATTCAGGGCTATCCGGGAGTCTTTGACGCTGACAATAAGGCTTCCGGCCAATTCCGATACAATCGTTACCATGGCGCCGACGGTAAAGCCCATGCTTTCCAGCCTTTTCTTGACTTCCTCGCCGCCGCTTATGCGTTTAACTTCCACGGAAATCCCGTGCTTTGACAATGATAATGGCATATGCCTACCTCCAATCCTGCTCCTTGTTAGCAGGGGCTTAATTTAATCTTAGCAAATACAAACATCGATGGTCAAGGGATGAATCCTCTTTTTCCCAAAAAATATTGCACCCAAAAGGCAAAATATCCTTTAGTATTCTTTTAAAGTCTGCATGAAAGTTTAAAAAGTCTGCGTGAAAATTTAAAAAGTCTGCATGAAAGTTTTAAAAAGATGCATGAATGTTTAAAAAGTCTGCGTGAATGTTTAAAAAATCTGCAAGGATTTTCTAAAAGTCTGCAAGAAAGTTTAAAAAGTCTGCATGAAAGTTTAAAAAATCTGCAAGGATTTTCTAAAAAGATGCAAGGACTTTTTAAAAAGATGCAGGGAAGTTTTTAGAATCTGCAAGGTTTTTTAAAAAATCTGCAAGGTTTTAGACTTTAAAGGTATCGAGTTGCTGGGAAATGGCGGTGATTTTTTGGGAAGTTTCTTGGGCGATGGCGAGAGCGGAGTGGGAGACGGAATCGATGGCCTCGGCGTTGTCGGCCATTTGGTGGATTCGGCTTTGGAGGCTGAGGAAAATATCTTTGGCCTGTCTTGTTTCGCTGAGGATGGCGGCGCTTTCTTCCCGCATTTGGGAGGCGTTGCCCTTAACCTTGCCGCTGAGGTCTGTAATGGCGGAGAGCTGGGTCCGGATGGCCTCGGATTTTTCGTTTTGGGTGTCTACGCTGGAGGAAGCCTCGGTGATGAAGGCCTTTACTTCTTCGATGTAGTGAATAATGTTTTCTACGGATTTCCGGCTGATATTTGACGCGGCCACGACGGAATCGATGCCGCCCTGAATTTCTTTTACCTGCGCGCTGACGGCCTTGGAATGGGCCGTGGTGTCTTCCGCGAGTTTACGGATTTCCCCGGCCACGACCGCAAAGCCCGCTCCGGCGGCCCCGGCATGGGCCGCTTCGATGGCGGCGTTCATACTCAGCAGATTTGTCTGGGCCGCGATGGTCGAAATCAGGCGGTTGGTGTTGTTCAAGGCTTCTGAAAGGCCGTAGATGTTTTTGATCTGCTCTTGTAACTGGCCCTGTTTTTCCCGGCTCTCTTCGGAAGTTTTAACCAGGAGGCCCATTTCCGCGCTCATGCCGAGGATTACCTCCTGCTCCGCGGTGATGCTGGCCAGTAAGGCTTGGGTATCCTCGTTGGACTTGGTTATCAGGTCCGATTGCTGGGTAATCAGCCCGTCCAGGGCGGTAATATTCCGGGCAATGCCGGCTATCGAATCCGAAACCCGGGATATATTCTCGCTTTGCTTATCTGTTTGGCTGGTAACCTCTCCAATATGCCCTTCAATCTGCTTCACCTGCCGCTGATTATCCTCCGCGCTGGTTTCCAGGGCCCCTCCAGCGGTTCGAAGGTCCCCCATTCCCTGCTTTAACATCCCCAACATCGCCCCGACTTGGCCTATCGTTTCTTTAAAAGCCTGGGCCGTCAGCCCGGATTCGTCTTTTCTCCCCAGAATCTTCCCGTCCATCTTCACCGAGAAGTCTCCCTTCGCCAAAGCCGTCAGAATTTCATTAAAATAGTCCAGAGGCTTCACCACCCGGGTCAGCATCATCCCGATAAAAAGGGTACACAACGTCAAAGCAATGAAAATCGCTACCCAAGAAATAAAATTTAACCGCCCCATGTCATCCACCATCGTCTGCAAGGGACCCTCAATATGCTGAGCTACCGAAAAATACGAATCGGTGTTCACATTCAAAAATAAAACATACCGAACCTGCCCCTCGGCAATCACAGGATAAAAAATCCGGGCCTCCTGGGCCTCCAGAATAATCTTGATATTCCCAGGATTCTGAAAAAGATCCCGAATTTCCGGGGACCCGGAAACCGCCGAGCCTTGGGTATACCAAGGTTTCGCGCCCTCGGCCTGATTGTGGGTCAGGGTCCGGGGCTCGGAGTCAAAAATGTTCATGGAAAGAACCCCGGTATCCCGGCCGATGTAGCGTTCCAGGTAATGCCGCAGATCCTCCGTGTTCAAAGCGGATTCCAAAATGCCCCGGCCCCCTAACCGGGGAATCGCAGTAAATTTGAAAATTTCCCCGGTTTCAACTTTCACCTTGAAAGGGGACGGAAGATACTCGCTTTGCCCGGTAACCAGGCCCCGATAGCCCTCCCAAATGCCGAACAGAGAGACCCCCAGGGCCGCCTTCTCGGTACTCAGGGTAAAAATCCCCTCCCTATCCCCGATATACAGGTCCGACATCCGGGTTTCCTCTTTCAGCCGCTCCAGCTGGGCTTGGCTGAGGGCCCCTTTCTCGTATTCATCGGCCTCCCGTAAAACCTTCGCGGCATTCAGCATATTCTTATCGATCTCCGTTTCCAGGGAAATGATGTAATTGCTGATGTCCCCGGCCAAAATGATAAGCTGATTCTCCACGATTTTCGTCATATCCTGCTTGGACTGATCCAGCATACCCCGGCTGTGAGCTTTCACCCGGCCGTTGATGGCGAAAATAATCACCCCTAAAATACCTAAAATCATGAAAGCCATGAGAGTCAAAAATCCGATTATTTTTGTCCGTATATTCATTTTTTTCCTGGAATTCCTGCTTTGAAGGGCTCAGCCTATCGGAGGATACGTCGAAGAAGCAATAAGATCCATGAGAATATCCTGGCGCCCCAAGGGAGCTTTAATCTGCACATTCTTCTCCTGAGCCAAATCCAGAACCGTTCCCTGCTTCAAGGCCTCCCCCGGGGCGCCCCGAACCAGCCGAACCCAGGGCTTCAAAAGAGGCGAGGTTTTTTCATATTTCAGCACCCGGGCAGAAGCCCCGGTATTCAGTTCCACCAAAGAACCGATGGGATAAATCCCCATGAGGGCCCCAAAGGCCTGCACAACGGCCGGGTCTAACTGGGCCCCGGCCTCCCCGGTAAGATGAATCATCGCGTCATAGCCGTTCAAAGCCCGGCGGTAAGGCCGGTCGCTGATCAGAGCGGCAAAGGTATCCCCGGCCGCAATAATCCGGGCCTCCAAAGCTATATCCCTTCCGGCCAGACCCTTGGGATAACCGCCGCCGTTATAATACTCATGGCGTTCCGCGGCGATCTGGGCCACGCCTTCAAAGCAATGAAACTCCCGATTAATCAGCCGAAAGCTCTGGCCCGGATGCGCGAAGATGTATTGGGCGTCGGCCTTGGTAAGTTTTTTCGGCTTTTCGAGAATTTCTTGGGGAATAATGAGCATTCCCGTATCATGCAAGAGGGCCGCTTCGGTAATAACCCGGCCCTGGGAAAGAGAAAGCCCCAAAAGGCCGCTCAGGGCCGCCCCCAGAATCGCGGCGTCCACGGCCTGCTTCGCCTGCTCCCGATGAGCTACTTGGGCGGCCAGGACAAATTCCAGCAAGGGCCGATGCTCCCAGTAAAGGGTATCCACCACCGGTTTCAGACAGTCCGCGACGATGAAGTGATTCTCCCGGATTTTACTGAAAATTCCGTCCACCTGGGTTACGAGGTTTATATAACTCTGATAGGCCCTATGCCATTCGTATTCTCCCGCTTCGATGTACCCTATCATGCTTTACCCTTTATATACGTCTTGGGGAGATTTCAATTTTTTTTCTTGACCACGATGATTTTTTTCTTAGCTCCTCCGGGAGATTCGGTTTTTTCTCCCCCGGGGGGCGAGGGTATTCTTTCCCCGGCCTGGGGCGGCGGGAGGGGGTTAAGGGATTTCGCGCCGGTTTTGGCGGATTTTTCTTGCTGTTGTTTTTCTTGGCGTTCCTGTTTTTTCTGCAGGCGTTTTTGCCGGGCCTGTTCTTTTTGTTCTTTGAGGACCTTGGGGAGTTCAAAGATTCTCCAGCCGTAGCGGTTGGTGACATGGGGCAGTTGCTCGAGCCAATCCTCTGGGAATTTGTAGTTGTCATGCCCATGGTCTAAGGCGTTTTGCTGAACCACCGCCGCGATGGCCTCCGGGGTTAACTCGCCGGCCCTAATTTTTTCCTGCAAATACACAAGACAGGGAAAAATGTAGTGGGTAAGGGCGAATTTTGATTTTTCGAGCTTTTCCGGCTCCTGGGGTTTTTCGAGCTTTTCCGGCTCTGTCATGGATTACTCTCCTTATGGGTATAATATATGATATCAATCAATTAGATTCAAGCCCGCCCTGGGGTTATGTGCTGAGGAGGTCGAGGTTGTCGAAGATTTTCTCCGCGGACCAGTTCCACCATTGAATGTCCAGCAAGTGCTTGATAAGATCATCGTCGAACCGTTTCCGGATAATCCGGATGGGATTGCCGCCGGCGACCCAATAGGGAGGAATGTCCGTGGAAACCACGCTGTTCGCCATGATAATAGCCCCGTCGTCGATGTGAACCCCCGGAAGAACCGTGACGTTTCGGTGGATCATCACGTCATTACCGATAATAGTATCCCGATGCGGCGGAGTATCCGCCCCGGCCGGAGCAATTTTTTCCCAGCCCCCGCCCATAAGATGAAAGGGATAAGCGGTAACGGACCCCATGCGGCGGTTGAGGCCGTTCATGAGAAACTCGACTCCTTGGGCTATCCCGCAGAACTTCCCGATGATAAGTTTATCTTCTATAAAGGGATCGAAATACATAACATGGCTTTCAAAATCCTCAGGATTATGCGGGTCCTCATAGTACGTATAAGCTCCGGCGATAATACGCGGATTTGTAATTACGTTCTTTATAAAACAGATGCTTTTCATCTTCGGATTAGGATAGATGCTGTCAGGATCAGGACCAAATATACCCATACTATGTCCCAGGCTTTTCGCGCAGGATTCCTCCTTCATAGTACGTATCGGCAATATATCCGGCCCGGCCCACCCAAGACCGGGGGTTTTTTTTCAAGCCGGTTCTAAAAATCTTGCGGTTTTTACGAATTTAGGGTATGATCTTATTCAGATATGAAACTGAATATTAGGCTGACCCTCGTCAACACGGGCATCACGATTTTGCTCATTGCGGCTATATCCATAGTGATATTAGGGCGCGCCGGGGTTCTTCAGCGGGAAGCCGCGGAAGAAAATATGAAAAACCTCGCGGCGTCCACCGCAAAAGACATCCGCTCCCGATACCAAACCTACATGGATATAGCCCGAACCTTAGCTCAAATTATGAACAGCTATGAATCCGTCGACCTCAATCTCCGGCGGCTCCGGTATAACGAAACTATGCAAGGCGTTTTGGAATCGAATCCCAACTTCGTCGGCATCTACAGCGTCTGGAAAGCCAACGCCCTGGACGGCCTGGACGCCGATTACGCAGGAACCGAAGGCACCGATATGACCGGCCAGTTCATATCCCATTATGTCCGGGAAAAAAATGAAATTTCCCTCCAAGCCTACCGGAAGGCACAGGAAGTTCTCAATACCCTGTCCTCCAAGGATTTCTTCTCTAATCCCGCGCCTCAGGTGATAAATGGAAACAACGCGTATATCGTTACCGTCCGGGTCCCGATTGAAGGGAACCAAGGCATTGTCGGCGTGGTGGGCATCGAAATCGATATCGCCGGGCTTCAGCCCATCGTAGAAGAAATAAAACCTTACCAAACCGGCTACGCCGCAGTCTACGCCAACGACGGCACCATCGCCGCGCATCCTGGGGGCAAACGAGGAACAAAAATACAGGAAAGCTCCGCCGAAGAACTTGGCGAAGACGGAGTCGTCGAAGTTCTTAATTCGATAAAAACTGAAAACGTCGCGCTGGTAAAGACCGAAGATCACCTTTTGGTGAGTTACCCCTTTACGGTCGGGAACGGCAGTGCGGCCTGGACGGTCATGATTTTCGCCCCGATGCGGGATGTGCTTCAGCCGGTATATAGGCTCATTAGTTTTGCGGCGCTTTTTCTGCTGGTAGCGGGCTTTTTAAGCACCATTGTGATATTTTATATGTCGAATCGGCTGGCTTACCGGATAAAACGTATCGGGGATATGATGAAAGACATATCCGAAGGCGAAGGAGACCTCACCCGGCGCCTCACCGCCCTGGCCCGGGATGAAATCGGGGATATGGTGCAGTATTTCAACGATACTTTGGATAAAATCAAGAATCTCGTGGGTTCTATCAAGAATCAATCCGAAGACCTGGAAGTTACCGGAGAAGAATTGGTGTCCCACATGGATAAAACCGCGGACGCCATATCCCAGATTACCGGGCATATCCGGGAGATTACTGACAAAACCGGAAGACAGTCGGAAAGCGTAGCCCAAACAAACGATACAATGCGGAAAATTATGGAAGGCATCGAAAACCTGAATTCCCATATTGAGATTCAAGCCCAAAATATAAGTCAATCTTCTTCGGCGATTGAGGAAATGCTTGCTAATATTGCCTCGGTAACCCAGACTCTCGTCAAAAATACGGATAATGTAGAAAAACTCACCCAGGCCGCGGCGGTCGGGCGAAGCGGCTTACAGGCGGTGTCCGGGGATATTCAGACTATCGCCAAAGAATCCGAGGGGCTTATCGAAATTACTACCGTAATCGCCGGCATTGCGAGTCAGACCAACCTGCTGAGTATGAACGCCGCCATCGAAGCCGCCCATGCCGGCAATGCGGGCAAGGGCTTCGCCGTCGTAGCCGACGAAATCCGCAAACTCGCGGAATCTTCCGGGGCCCATTCAAAAGTCATAGCCAGCGTCCTCAAGCAGATGAAAGAATCCCGGCGGAGAATCAGCCAGTCTACCGCTCAGGTGATCGAGCGGTTTGAAGTTATCGACCTGAATGTCAAAATCGTGTCCGAACAGGAAGAGCAGGTCCGCATAGCCATGGAAGAACAAGGCATCGGAAGCAAGCAAATTCTCGAATACCTCGGTAAACTCAACGAAATAAGCGATATCATCAAGCAAGATTCCGCGGAAATGCTCAACGGAAGCCGGGCTATTATGAAAGAAAGCAAAAGTCTCGAAGCCATCACCCAGCAAATCGCCGAAGGCATGAGCGAAATGGCCGGAGGCGCGGAAGACATCAGCGCGGCCGTAGCCCGCGTCAGCTCCATCACCGACGAAAATAAACAGCATATCAATATGCTGATCGAGGAAATTTCAAAATTTAAGATTTATTAAAAGGTCCTGAAGACCCGTTGAGGGATGAGCTTTACTTTTGGGAGAATATATGCTATCTTTTTCCTATTTTAACGGTAAAGGAGTCGATGATGCCCGGTCAAAAAACGTCTTTCGCCGCGCTGATTACAGTGGTATGCTTGGCAAGCATCGGCGGTATAGCCGCCGCTCTTTCTCTGATTTTTTTCATAAACCTTCGGGTAAAAACCTACAGCCAAGTTGAAATCAACGTTCGGCAAAGCATCGGGCTTCTGCAAAACATAGTCGTCGACAAATTCCAAAAGGCCCGGGATCTTCTTCAGCTTACCTCGGCGGGGATGCGGCATCTTTTTAAGTATGGCTTCATACCCCAAGAAGAAATGTCCCTCTACTTTAAGGAAAATTTGGCTACTGCCCAGGATATTGTAAGCCTCTACTACACCAATAATCGGGACTGGACCGACGAGGAAGGCTATCTGGCGGTATATCCGGCATGGAATATTCCCCAGGACCTGAAAAACACGCAACGGTCCTGGTTCATCAACGCGAAAAACGCCGCCGGAGAAGTCGCTTTTACGGATCCGTACCTCGATATGTTCAGCAATACCGTCATCGTCACTTTGTCGATGACCCTGTTCAGCGGCGGGGCCGAGGACTTGGGCGTCGTGGCCGACGACGTATCGGTATCAGAGCTGAATGCCCTCTTCGAAGCGAACCGGATTCTGCCCCGGCAGGAAATATACCTCATCAACAAAGAAGGGCTTTTCATCACCAACGCAAAAGAAACCAGTATCATGGAAGAAAATTTTTTCACAAACCCGGAGGTTTCCCCGTATCAATCCCAAATTCTTTCCCTGCGGAGCGGTCATTTTACCCATATTGACAAAAATCTTTTCATTTACGCCGCGAATATCCCGGAAACCAGCTGGTTTTTGGTATCGACTATTCCGGTTTCGGTCATTTACGCGGATGTGAACCGGCTTATTTGGGAAATTGCGGCCCTTTCCCTCGCCTTCCTGCTGATTATGAGCGGCGGCGCGATCTTCTTTACCCGGCATTTTTTCACGAGTCCCATTAAAATCATCGAACAGACAGCGGATTCCCTGGCCCGGCTCGATTTTACGGTGGACATTCAAGGCGCCCGGGACGATGAAATCGGCAATATTCAGCAGGCTCTGCTTAAAATCCGGGACAGTCTCCGCAAATCGATGCAGGAACTCACCAGCAACCTCGAGAAAATGACCTCCGATAAAACCCGGCTCAACACGGTAATCGTCGAATCCACCGACGCCCTTGAAATTATCAGCGGGAATATGGATTCCATGCAGAGCCGGGTGACCTCCCAAATGGAAGCCGTGGTCATGACGTCCGACGCGTCCGCGGAAATTTTTGAATACATCGACCACCTCAAAGACGCGGTGAAGGAACAGTCCGCCCGGATTACCGAATCCGCCGAGGCCATCGAGGACTTGGTGGATCACATCGATTCTATTAAATCGGTGGTCCTCAACACCGGAAAAGCCACCGATACCTTGAGCAAATCCTCGGAAACCGGGCATAAAATGCTCGTCAAACTCACCGGGGAGCTGAAACAAATCGAACAGCAATCCCGGACCCTGCAGACCGCGAATAAAACCATCGCGGACATCGCGGGGCAGACAAATATCCTCGCCATGAACGCCGCCATCGAAGCGGCCCACGCCGGAGAATTAGGCAAAGGCTTCGCGGTCGTCGCCGGGGAAATCCGAAAGTTAGCGGAACTGTCCGCCAAAGAATCCGGATCCATTTCCGCGGAAATCCAAAAAATGGGCCGGGCTATCGAACAGATAAGCGCGGTTTCTCAGGCCACTGTCGAAGCGATGGACGCCATGTTTATGGAAATAAAAGCCATGGATTCCTCTTTCGGCCGAGTAAACCAGTCGGTACAACGGCAGTCCGCAGACGGCACAGAAATCCTGCGCGCGCTCCACGACATCCGGGACACCACCGATAAAGTCCAAACCGGCACCGAAGTCATCTTCAAGCGAAGTCATTCAATCCATCAGGAACTGAAAAAATTGCAGACCCTCTCGTCAGACATCACAAAAAGCGTCGAAGAGGTAAACCTCGCCAGCAAAAACATAACCGATTTTCTCGAAAACGCGAGAGACCTTGGGGCAGACAAATAAAAGTAGCCTTTCTTAAAAGTTTTTCCTTAAAAAAGTTTTTTTAAAAAGTTTTCTCTAAGCGCGTAAACCGGCTTAGAAAACTTTTTAAAAGCGGTTAGAAAAACCTTAGAAAAGAGGAGAAGATATGCTAAGAAACATATCGATCAACAAACGGATCGCGTTTATTATGGCGATGTATGCGGCGTCCAATGTGGCGTTATCGGGGATGCTTTTCTTTGTGGTGAATCAGGTGAAGCGGCTGGGGCTCACGGACACAAAAACCATGATGGAAGAAGGAGAACGGGATAAGGTCAAATTCGGCGTCCAGTCCATGGCCTGGACCTTAGGCATAGCTCTGGCCGGCATAACCGATGAAGAAGAACGCCGGGGCATTATCAACCGGTACATCAACGATTTCCGGTTCGAAGACGATAAGTCCGGGTATTACTTCGTGTACCGGGGAACGGTAATTTTCGCGCATCCCATCTTGCCCCACCGAGTCGGCGAAGATTTAGCCCAAACCGCCGACGCCGACGGAATATACTACGTCCGGGACCTCTATACCGCGGCGCAAAGAGGCGGAGGCTTTGTGTCCTTTATTTTCCCCAAACCTCAGCCGGATGGTTCCCTCGTGAACACCCCGAAAATAGCCTATGTCGAAATGATTACCGGCACGGATTTATGGATTGCCACCGGCGTCTACGTGGACAACATCGAAGCTCACATGGAAACCATGGAAGAAAAGCTCAACTCCTATCTTTTAAAAGACATTCTGCTCGTTGGGACCGAGATACTGCTCTTTTTGGGTTCCGCTCTGGCCCTTTGTTTTTTCACCCTGCGGTCGATCCTCAAGCCCCTAGACGAATCGGTTCACGCCGCGCAGGAAATCGCGCGAGGCAATTTCGACATCCTCATCCGGCCCGAAGGAAATGACCGCATTACCCGCTTGCAGGAAGCCTGCCTCGAAATGGCGCAAAACCTGCAAAACACCATGGATAAACTGCAAAAGCATTTAATTGATAATATGGAACAGCGGAAAAAACTCAATGCCCTGGTGGTGCATTCTTTCGACGCCATCGAACTTATTATCACAAACGTAAATTCGATGAACGATAAAGTCCGAATCCAGATGGAATCCGTGCAGGCGACGTCGAATTCCGCAACGGATATTTTCGAGCATACCGACTCCTTTGAGCAGACCGTGAATACCCAAGTTGACTGTATTCTCCAATCCTCGGCGGCGGTGAACCGTATGGCGGTCCACATCAGCTCGATTCGTTCTGTCGTGGAACAGGCGAGGAAAACCACCAATACCTTGAGCAAATCCTCGGAAACCGGGCATAAAATGCTGGTGAAACTCACCGGGGAGCTAAAGCGCATCGAAGATCAGTCCGCGGCTCTGCAGACCGCGAATAAAACCATCGCGGACATCGCGGGGCAGACAAATATCCTCGCCATGAATGCCGCTATCGAAGCGGCCCATGCCGGAGAAGCCGGCAAAGGCTTCGCGGTCGTCGCCGGGGAAATCCGAAAGTTAGCGGAACTGTCCGCCAAAGAATCCGGATCGATTTCCGCGGAAATGCAAAAAATGGAACAGACCATCCGGGAAATCGGCTCGGTTTCGCAGGAAACCGTGGGGGCTATGGATATGATTTTCACCGAAATAAAGTCGATGAATCTTTCCTTTGCGGTAGTGAGTCAGTCCGTTGAAGACCAGTCCGCCGGAAGCGCGCAGATGCTCACCGCGCTGGAGACCGTTCAAGATATGACCAAAGAAGTGCAGGACGGCGCGGAACGGATTCATCAACGCACCAAGGCTATTCAGAACGAAATGACGAAGCTTCATACTATTTCCCAAGAGGTCACCGAGAGCGTCCATACTATGCGGAAGGCCAGTCAAAGCCTCACCGAGTTTCTCGAAGCCGCCCATGGCATCGCGGAAAAATCCTAGCCCCCCCAAGGCCGGCCCGGGACTTCGGCTTAAAGCCCGGGCCGGGCTTTAGCCGGCTAGTCGGTAATATCCCACTGTTCCAGGTCCCGGAAGGTGCCGAAATCCCGAACCGTTCCGAAGGTCAGCCGTTTGTTCGCCGCCCGCAAAACCAGTTCGCTGTAAATCCCGGAAACCGGCGTTTCTTCGGCGAGGAGATGCTGAATTTCGTAATAGGCGGCTTGCAAAATTTCATCGTCCACGTTGGTAAGCAGAGTGTTCAGTAATTGATCCATTTTCAGGTCCGCATACCCGGTTCGGCCGGATTTGGAATCCACATAATACGACAAGTTCCGAAGCGCGGTGAAGTGATTCGTGGGCATTCCAATAATCGTAAGGTCGTATTCCCGGTTTTCAAGGCGCCGGATGGTTTCGGAAAACCGGGCTTTTTCGACCGCGACGTTAAATCCTACGGCTTTGAAATTTTCGGCGATGCGAAGGCATATCCGTTCCCGGGTGATGTCATTCGTCGGCACGAGAAAGGTGAGCTGTTTATCCAGGTCCCACTCGGATTTTGCGATCAACCGCTTGGATTCTTCCGGGTCGAAGCGGTATTGGGCGGCGGCGGCATTCCAAAACTCGATGTGGGAAGATACCGGGGTTTTCGTCATGAAGGCTTCGCCCTGAAAAATATCCCGCAGGATGCCGTCCCGATCAATCGCCAAATCCATAGCTTGCCGGACTTCGGCGTCTTTTAAGACTTGGTTGTTAAAGAAGAGAACCTGCACGGTTCCCGGGGCGCCCCGCAGGGTATGAAGATGAGGGGCCCGGATAACCCGGTCGTAATCATCGATGGGGATGTTGCCGACGCCCGGATAGTTCATATCGATTTCGCCCCGGAGAAGCTGTTCGGCGATCTGATCCCCGGAAAGAATCCGAAACTCCAGCACATCGATATTCGGCCGGCCGAGAAAATAGGCGTCATTGGCATGAAGAGTCACCTTCCGGAGGGGAATCTGCTCTTTGAAGGTAAAAGCTCCGTTGGTGACTTCGGGTTTTTGGAAAAAGGGATGATTTATCAGCTCTGCCGGGTCCGCGTTTTCGAGGATATGCTTCGGCATGGCCCGGACCATGGTGCCAATATCAACTTTAAACACGTTCAGCCGGACTGGATACTTGGTTTCCACCGTAAAGGTGAGATCGTCGATCTTCTTTAGGCCCCGGAGCCCCGTTTCTTCCGGAGGGAAAAGGCCTTTTTCGTCAGTTCCGAGGATAATTCTCTGCCCGCTGGGATCGTGCATCCCGACTCGGGGATTGGAAATGGCATTCATAGTGAAGATTACATCTTCTGCGGTAACCGGCTCTCCGTCGGTCCAGCGGATCTGGGGCTTGAGCCGGATGGTAAAAATTTGATTATCTTCGGTAGTGATGCTTTCCGCCAAGCGGTACACAAAATTTTCTTCTTTTGTTTCCGAAACCAGAGGCATAAACAAAATGCAGGATAAGTAATAGGCCATGATATTATTGGTAGCCAAGGGGCTGACCGTAATGGGATCAATCGTAATGCCCACCCGGACAGTTTTCGGCCGGGGCCGCCGGGCCGAAGGGGGGGTATCCTGGGCGGGTTTCGCGGATAACGGCAGGGCCAGCAGAACCGTTATACAAAAGGCAAATATTTTTTTCATTCTTTTCTCTCCTTGGGGAAGTACGGCATGGGGTTCCTCCTTATTTTTTAGTATACCTGGTTTTTGAGAAAAAGGCTAAAATTTTTAACGAATTAAACTAATTTGAGGCGGGCCCTGCCGGGGATTCGGCTGGATGGCAAACCTTGAGACGAGGGCTTCTGCATTTGGGGAATCCGGGTTCCAGGGCACAACCAAATCCGCCAGGGGATAAACTTCTTTTGCGGTGGGCTTCATCTCGCCATCGGAAAGCAGGAGGACGAAGCACCCGGGACGGACGGCCCTTCTTAAACTGTTGGATTCGCAGATGATCAGGGCGTTCCGGGGGATTTTTTCCAAGAAAGCGGCGAATCCGGCTTCCAGAGCCGGGTACGTTGCTTTAAGCCAGAAGACCTGGTGTGCTCCGGCCTGGAGGAGCCGGCTGGTATCTTTAGGGGAGTCTGGGTTGCGTTCTTCTTCGAGGGCGAAGGCCTGCCCCCCGAGGCTGGTGCAGGCCCCGCATCCGGTTCCGCCCCGTTTACAGCCGGTTTCGGGATGGTGGATGGCGGTTACCTTGAGAACCTCCAGGGGAAACCGGTCTTTCCAGGCCCGGATCAGGGCGGCGGCGAGGGTCGTTTTGCCGGCATTTTGCCCGGACCCGCCGATAAGAATCATTTGATTTACTTGTATTTCCCGGGGCATGGCGGTTTTCCTGCTTTTTTGAAGGAGCCCCTAGACGAGGCCGAGGGTTTGGATAATTTTGCCCAGGGCGGTTTTGACGGCTGAAGTGTCCGGCAGGGTTGCGAGGGCTTTTCCGGCGGCGTCGTATTGATACACGAGGTCGTCTTGGGGGATAAGGCCGAGGAGGTCGAGGTCCCATTTGGCGATTTCTTCTTGAATCCCGGGGTCTAGGGCCTTGCCGGGGACTCGGTTTACGATGAGCCGGACGGATTTTGCTTTAAGGTCGAGGTCTCGGATCATCTGGGCACTTCGGCCCGCGGCTTGGATGCCCCGGCGGGAGCAATCGCTGACCAGCAGGATGAGGTCTACCGGCGGCAGGATGCCCCGGCTTATGTGTTCCAAGCCGGCTTCGTTATCGACGACCATATACCGGTAATTTTTGTAATATTTAAAAACCTGATCCCGGAGGAGGTCGTTGACGTAGCAGTAACAGCCTTTGCCCTGGGTTTTTCCCATGACAAGCATATCGTAATGGTCTTCTTCGATGAGGGCGTCCCCGAATTTATAGGCCGCGTATTCTTGTTTTGACATACTTGGGGGGATGGGGCTGTTGAGGGCTACTTCCGCCCGGGCGATTTCCTCCCGGAGGTCTCCGAGGGTGGTTTCTATTTTTACGCCTAAGACTTCGTTTAGGTTGGCGTTGGCGTCGGCGTCTACCGCCAAAATGGGTCCTTTGCCGGTTTGCGCCAAATGGTTTATGAATAGGCCGCAGACGGTGGTTTTTCCGGTCCCGCCTTTGCCGGCCATGGCTATTGAATAGGTCATTCGGTCCTCCGCTTTTTGAGTATAGCCTCAAATCGGAAAAATCGTCAATACCTTTTGCCGGCCCGGATTCTTTCCTCCGGCGGAACCATTTCCGGTTCCGCCGGAGGAGTCCTCCATTCCCCGGGAAAAACTTCCAGCTTCCGGGAAAAAAGGTTCCGTCCTCAAGGACGAAGGCCCTTTCCTAACGGACGAACCTGGATTCGCCGGAACGAGCCTTACGTTCTCCCGGACGAAAGGCAGATTCAGACGGAAAAGATTGAAATTCCCGGGGATGGAACGTATATTCTTGGAGACGAGGTTTCCATCCTTGAGAACGAAGGCTTCGGCTTCCCGAAAAAATTTCCGGTTCTTGGGAACTCCGTCTCAGCCCGGAAGCGTCTTCAGGCTTGCCGGGGAATTGACAAAATTTCTTCCGGGGCTACACTGAAGTTATGGGGCGGAAATCGGACTTTTCGGTAAATAAACTGTATCTCCGGGATAATTTGGAAATCCTCAAAAACCTTCCCGGCGAATGTATCGATCTTATTTACCTGGATCCGCCGTTCTTCTCTAATAAAAATTACGAAGTCCTCTGGGGCGATGAAAACGAGAAGCGCAGTTTTACTGACCGCTGGGCCGGCGGCCTGGATTACTACATCGCCTGGCTCTACGAACGGGTTGAACAGATGCGCCGGGTTTTAAAAAACAGCGGAAGTATCTTCTTGCATTGCGACTGGCACGCAAACGCCGAAATAAAAGTCTTCATCCTCAATAAACTTTTCGGGGAGAAAAACTTCCGAAACGAAATTATCTGGAAAAGACATAATACCCACAGCGATACTAAAAAAAGAATGCCTATTTTATCAGATACGATTTTCTATTATTCAAAATCTGAAAGGGTAACGTATAATCCTCTTTACGAACCGTTAAATGAAGAATACCGTAAAAGTTCTTATCGCTATAACGATGACGATGGAAAGGGATACTATCGATCTTCCGATTTCACCCAAGCCGGACAAGGAAGCGCAAAAAGGTTTGGGGATCTAATACTTGAACCGCCGGCCGGAAAACATTGGATTTGGTCTCAGGACAAAATCGATGAAGGAATAAGCCAAGGTATTATTATATTGCGAAAAGGAAAAAGACCTCGGTTGAAACGGTACTTAAAGGATACAAAAGGACAGTTAATCGGTAATATTTGGACCGATGTATTAAATGTGCAATCCCAAGCTAAAGAGCGCATCGGCTACCCAACCCAGAAGCCGGAAGCTCTGTTGGAACGCATCATAAAAATGGCAAGCAACGAAGGAGACGTGGTGCTGGATCCCTTTATGGGCGGAGGCACAACCATCGCGGTTGCGGAAAAACTAAAACGGCGATGGATCGGCATCGACCAATCCCCCAGGGCAGTAAAGGTAACAGAACTCCGCCTGCAAAAACAAAACAGCGAAAAAAATATAGCTGAAATCAGTAAAGAAATTTATAACTAATTCCGATAAATAACTATGCCGCAGGAATTAGACTTTTCGGTAAATAAACTGATCCTCGGGGATAATTTGGAAATCCT
>JAIRPY010000050.1 GCA_031256905.1 Spirochaetaceae bacterium | reverse complement strand
TTCGCCTTGCATTTATTGAGGTCCTGCACATCGGTATTCACCACAATAAATTCTACGCCCTGCAAACCGCAGGCGATCATACGGTTTACCGCGTTGCAACCGCCCCCGCCGGTGCCGATCACTTTGATAACCGCCGGACTGGGTCCCATAAGCCGGTCATCGTGGACTTCCACATTCATCAGGGTCATATTCCCTCCCAAATTCTTTTTTTCTAAAAAGTTTTTATTAAAAAACTTTAAAACCCTTTTTTTTAAGAAAATATTGCATCTTTTTTAAAAAAGAATACCTTTATAGTGTAGACCTTATTAAAAAAAAGTCTATAGGAAAAGCTAAAAAAATTCGGTTTTAACCCAATTAAAAAACCTGCGGAACGGACCGGGCTCATTTTTTTCGCTGATGTGAACTTCTGGTCCCCGGGGGGCGGTTTTTTGTTCCCTATCATTGCCTTCAAGCACCAGGCCTACCGCGGTAGCATACATCGGATTACGATATTCTTCAACCAGCCCTCCGACGGAAATCGGCACGCCGATCCGTACCGGCAAACCGAAAATGTAATGCGCGAGTTCCGCGACTCCGAGGAGTTGCGCCCCGCCCCCGGTGATCACCACGCCTCCTCCGAGGGGACGGGAAAGAGAAATTTTGTCCATTTTATCCTTTACCATTTTGAAAATTTCTTCCATTCTGGGGCGGATTATCGCCATTAGTTGAGAACGAGGTATCTGCATGGGCGGTCTGCCGCCGACCCCCGGCACATCAATGAAATCATCTTCCCGAAAAAGAGCTTCCCAACAACATCCGGTTTCGAGTTTGATGCGTTCTGCGGTTTCAAAGGAGATGTTTTTGAGTTTCGATATATCGCTGGTGATTAAACTCCCCCCGGCCGGGACCGTAATATTTGAGTAAGGCGCGCCGTCCGCGTAGACCAGCACGTCCGTTGTGCCCCCTCCGAGGTCGATCAGGGCGACGCCGATTTCCTTTTCTTCCGGGGTTAAAACGGATCGGCTGGCGGCGATGGACTGAAGAATCAGGTCGTTCACGATGAAACCCGCCCGATTGACGCACTTGATCAGGTTTTGCGCGCTGGTGACCGAACAGGTGATGATATGCACTTCCGCTTCGAGGCGCACTCCGATCATATTCAAGGGGTCTTGGATACTGCGCTGATCGTCGACGATGTAGCTTTGGGGGATGACTTCCAGAACCTGCCGGTCCATGGGGATTACCACCGCTCTGGCGGCTTCGAGGACCCGGGCGACGTCGTCATGGCCTATTTCCCGGATGTCTTCCCGGTTTTTGCCGGTAACCGCCACGACGCCCCTCGAATTGATGCCGTCGATGTGGTTTCCCCCGATGCCGGTCCAGCAGGAACGCGCTTCCTGTCCGCTCATTCGTTCCGCGGCTTCGATAGCGGCGGCTATTGACTGGAGGGTAGCCTCGATATTCACCACCACGCCTTTCCGCAGTCCTGTGGATGGACATACTCCGACGCCGGTAATTTCCAGTAATCCGTTTTCATTGCGCTCGCCGATTACGGCGCAGACTTTAGTCGTGCCTATATCGAGACCGACAACTAATCCTTCGTTAGCCAGAAGAGGCCTCCTTTATAGTATACGATGCGGTGCCGGTCCTGAAATCGATCTCCTCAATTTTCGCGCCCCGGGACGCGCACACGTCAAGCACCAGCATAATGTAGCGAAGCATTTGTTCGTTTAGTTCCGTTCCGATGCGGACTTTTACCCGATTGTGGACCGGATAGAGAATCAAATCGTATCCATCGTACACATTTCGGCTAACCTGAACCTCGGAAATCGCCGCCAGCAGTTCCGGGGAAGTCTGCCGCAGAAGCTCAAGATTCGCCAACAGTCCTGCAAACACTCCGGGAAGGCGCATCCCCAAAAACGGCGCGTCTCCTAAGACCCCGGAAATAATCGGTATAGAAAGGGGCGCCGGCTTTTTGCGGTCCCCATTCCCAACCATAAACACCAGGCCCTGTTTGTCAAAAAAAAACGGATAGGCTTTGCCCTCGATCATTCCGAAAGACATCGCTATAGCGGCCCGGGGTTCCAGGCTTATCCGCACCGAATCCGGAAACCGCTTGGTCACTTTTGCGGATTCCACTTCCAAAAGGGTTTTCAGCCTTCGCTCCAGGGTCCGGGGATTCACCGTGATGTATGATGTTTTATCGGTAATTCCGGCGGTTTCAAGCACCACCTTCTTGTCTAAGTCCGGCATCCCCGCCACCTCCACCTTCGAGAGGGGCAGACAGGGATTTATCAGCAACAACATCGCCAATTCTCCCACAAGAATAATAACCGCAATGCAGATAACCAGCTTTAAAGCCTTTTCAATCCCGGTTTTTTCTTTTTTTTCAATTTTTTTCTCAAAGGGAGACTTGCGATCCGCCGTTTCTTGTCTTTTAGTAAAATCTTCCATTTTAAAAGATTTTTTTTCTTTTCTAAAGCTGTTTAAAGAATCTTTTTTAGGGGGAAAAGAAGGGTTAGAAAAAGAAAAAAAAGACATATTAGACCTCAGGGTCGTACCACGGGTCCGGCCGGCGCGGGAACGGCGCGTCTTCTGAACCGAAGGTCCCGGTTTCCCCTCGGGATCGGGAAATGTTGACGATAATGCCCGAAGCAATGAGAGTCGTCAAAAGGGATGACCCTCCGGCCGAAAAAAACGGCAGAGGAATGCCGGTCGCCGGAACGGACCCGGAAACTACCGCGATATTAATCAGAGTCTGGGAAAAAATTTCCGTCACCAGCCCGAAGGCCAAGAGCTTGCGGTACAGATCCTCCGCCCGCAGGGACGCCCGATATCCCCGAATCACAAATACCGCAAACAGGGAAAAAAATAAAAGGATTCCCAAAAAACCCGCTTCTTCGGCAAAAGCCGAAAAAATAAAGTCCGATTGAATTTCCGGCACACTCGAAACCTTGCGAACCCCATGCCCTACACCTTTCCCCCAAAAGCCCCCGGAAGCGATGGTCATAATCGACGCCCGCACCTGATAACCCGCGCCATGGGGATCCCAGTTCGGGTTGAGGTAGCTGATTAATCGGCGAAACCTATGCTCCTTCGTCAAAACCAGCAAAACCGCAAAAGGCAGAAAAATAAACAAACCGCTGAGAAAATACCGCCGTTTCACTCCGGCAAGATAAAACACAAAAATTGCATTCGTCGCAATAAACGCGGCCGTAGAAAAATTATTCTGCAACGCAATCAGGACGATGAATACCCCGGTAACAAAAGCCGGAGGCAGAATTCCTTTCACTAAAGAATTGATCTGGTCCTGCTTTTTATCGAAAATGTGGGCGAGATATAGGGGCAGAACGAGTTTGACCAGCTCGGAAGGCTGAAACGTCTCGGACCCGATGCGAAACCATCGGGACGCGCCATTTCGGGTTACGCCCACCACCGGCAGGAGGGGCAGAACGCAAAGGAACGCCGTTCCCACTACAAACACTCCCGGCAGAGACCACCGCCGGGCGGCATCGAGGTTTATGCGGGAAATAATAAAAAACAGAAACAACCCTAGGCATAAAAAAACAATCTGACGGGATATAAGGTATAAGCCGTTGCCGAAAAACCGTTCCGCATAGACATAGGACGAAGAATACAGCGTCACCGCCCCAAGCCCAAGGAGAAAAAAAATACTCGCCCCGAGGATGTGATCGCCTTGGAATCTATTTCCCGCTTTTTCAACATTGAACCCGTACATTTTGCGCGCTCCCGGCCTAGTATACTATTGTATCTTTAGTGTGGAAAGAGCGATGATGGCGAACAGGCCGCCCAAAATCCAAAAACGAATGACCACTTTCGTTTCTTTCCATCCAGACAGCTCAAAATGATGGTGAATCGGCGCCATTTTGAAAACCCGTTTTTTCCGCAGTTTGAAAAACATCACCTGAATCATCACCGAAGCAATTTCCAACACAAAGACCCCGCCGATAATCAGGGTCAAAATTTCTTTCTTGATAATCAGCGAGATAACTGCTATCACTCCGCCCATCGGCAGGCTTCCCACATCGCCCATAAACACTTCCGCAGGATGCGCGTTAAACCACAAAAACCCGATGCAGGCCCCCACCACCGCAAGACAGAAAACCGTCAATTCTCCGGCGCCGGGAATGTAAGGGATGTTCAGGTATTCGGAATAATCAGCTCTGCCGGTTAGATAGGTGAGAATAGCCAAAGCGATAAATACCAGCAGGAGCAGTCCTCCCGCCAGTCCGTCTAAGCCATCGGAAAAATTCACCGCGTTGGACTCCCCCACAATCAGCAAGGTCCCAAAAGGAATCCAGAAAACCCCCAAATCAATAACCGGATTTTTTAAAAAAGGCACATACAAAACCGTGCTACCCTCGCCGCCGGTAACGTAAAGGTACAGCATAACCCCAAGGGCCACAGCAAACTGCCCGATAAGTTTCGCCCAAGCCGGCAGTCCGTCCGAGTTACGCTTGCTGACCTTGAGGTAATCATCAATAAAGCCGATAATACCCAGGGCAATAAAGGCTTCCAAAGTGAGCCAGACCTTGCTGTTTCCCAAATCTTGCCAAAGGAGCATCGAAAACATCACCGAAAAGATGATTAACACTCCTCCCATAGTTGGGGTCCCGCTCTTTTTCAGGTGCGTTTCCGGTCCTTCCTCCCGAATCGCTTGCCCTATCTTGAGTTTCCGCAGAGCCTCGATAATAACCGGTCCCAAGATATAGCAGATAAGCAGAGTAGTCAGCGCGGCATAGGCCCCCCGAAACGAAAGGTACTGAAACACATTAAAGGGCGAAAAGTAATTAGTCAGAGGATAGAGAAATTCAAGAAACACCTAACACCCTCCCGGCAGAAGGACATCGGTAAGCCCCTCTAAGGCGCAACCCCGAGAGCCTTTCAAGAGAACCGTATCTCCGGTCTGCATCCAATTCGTAAGATAAGCCGATAAAACTTCCTTATTGTTAGTGTGGAAATAGGGAATTCGGGAGGAGCTACGCAGAACCGCCTCGGCCGGCAAAGTTTCCTCCCCGAAAAGGCAGATCAGGTCCGCCTTTGAGGACTCCAGTCTGCGTCCCAGGGCGGCATGGGCTTCGGCGGAGGCGTCTCCCAGTTCCAGCATGGATCCGATAACATAAACCCGCCGGCCCCGGACGTCCAAAGCATCGCACATAGCGATGGCCGCGGCGGTTGATTCGGGATTGGCGTTGTAGCAGTCCCGAATCAGGGTTATCCGTCCTCCTAGGATTTCGCTTCTGCCGAAGATACTGCGCGCGGCCCTCAGTCCTTCCCGGATCGCCTCCGGGCTTGCTCCGGCTTCTTTGGCGATGGCCGCGGCCCCAAGGGCGTTGCGTAGGTTGTGCATCCCCGGAAGTCTGAACTCCGCGCTGAGGCCCTCCCAGACGATTTTCCAGCCCTCCGCGCCGAGGTTTGACAGGGGTCCCAGTTCCGGCATAGAAAAACCGTACCGGACGACCTTTCCCCGGACGCCTTCAGCGAGGAAATCCCCAAAAGGCTCATCCTCCGGTATGAGCGCGATTTCCGAGCCGGTATATTGAGAAAAGACCCGCTTTTTTTCCTCTCCAATCTTTTGTTTACTGCCGAAAAAACCAATGTGAGCGGATCCAATATTGGTAATAAGCGCGATATGCGGTTTCAGCACTTGAGTAATCTCCTCTATTTCCCCGGGACGATTCATGCCGAGTTCAAAAATTCCCGCTTCATGGAAGGGACGAACCATAAACGCCGCGAGGGGAAGACCGGTTTCGGAATTTAGGTTGCCCGGGTTGGCGAATGTTTTTCTTTCCTGATTAAGCATGCCTCGGGCGATTTCTTTCACGGTGGTTTTCCCGGAAGAGCCGGTAATGCCGATTTTCAGTAACTCCGGGAAGGTACTCAGATAATAGGCCGCCCCAGCCTGCAAAGCCTGCAAGGTATTATCTGTAACGATGACAACGCCCCGATGCCTTAGGGCGGTTTTTTCAAGCTCGAAGGTTGGGTCTTCCCACCGGGAACGGGCAACCAGAATCCCGGAGGCCCCTTTTGCGAAGGCTTCTTCCGCGAACCGGTGCCCGTCCCGTTCTGATCCGATCAGCGCGGCGAAGAGTCCTCCCGGCTCCAGGGTCCGGGAATCGACGCTTACGGAAGAAAACGTTCCGGGCTGGTCCCGAAAGACCTGGCAGTACCCGCCTACAGCTTTTGCAAGGTCGGTAAGTAGCATTAGGGTTTTCTCCTTTCCCGGTCGATTCGAATTTGCAGTACATCCTCGGGGCGGATTTTCGATAATCCTAATTCTTCTCGGGCTATTTTTTCAATCCGTTCCGGCGACGAAAGCACCGCAATTCCTGCAATGAGACGTTTATTGCTTTCAATCCATACTTCCTGCTCATCTTCGAGGTTCTGGATTTCCCGTTCCAGAGCCGCGTATCGGGAGGATTGCCAGGCGGTAATACCTAACAAAAAGGGTATAGTCAAGGCAAAAAAATATAAAAGTATGAGCCGCCTTTTCATTGCCTTTCCTTACGCACATTTTTCTCCACAACCCTTAATCTGGCGCTTCGGGAGGATGGATTATTTCGGACTTCCTCGATCCCCGGCGCAAAGCCCTTTCTGCCGAGAAGATTGACTATCCCTTCTTTATATATCGGCGCATCCGGGGTATTTTTCCCCTGCTCCCGGAAAAAATTTTTAACGATTCTATCTTCTAATGAATGAAAAGTGATGACTCCCATCCGCCCCCCGGGTTTGAGGAAAGCGAGGGCCCTTTCCAAGAGCGATGGGAGGCCCTCAAGCTCCCGGTTTACCGCGATGCGAAGGGCGAGAAAAGTTTTCGTCGCGGGATGCCGGGGACCCCGGCGGTAGGCCGGCGGCACGGCCTGAAACACAAGATCCGCCAAAACCGCGGAACTGCGGATGCGTCCTTGGGCTTTAATGCGCCGGGCGATGCGCCGGGAGTAGCCTTCATCGCTGTTGGCGTAGATGAGGTCGGCCAATTCCCGCTCGGAAAGCCTGTCGAGTAAGTCTGCCGCGGAAGGACCGGCCTCGGGGTTGAGCCGCATATCGAGGGGTTCATCTTGGGTGAAGCTGAAGCCTCGGCGGCCTTTCTGGTAGTGGTACTGGCTGATTCCGAGGTCTATGAGAATGGTATCTGCCGGGGCGGTTTCCGGCGGGGGTTTGGAAAAAAAGTCTTGGGACCATCCGGTATAGAAGGAAATGCGGTCCCCAAAAGGTTTCAGGCGTTCCCTGGCGATGTTCTGTATTTCCCGGTCCGCGTCGATGCCGATGATTTTGAGGTCTGGGAATCGGGACAGAAAAGCAAAGCTGTGTCCCCCTTCTCCCAAAGTGGCGTCCACCATACATTCTCCGTTTCGGCGGGGACCGAGTAATTGGATGGTCTCTTCCGGCAGTACCGGGGTATGAACAAAGTCCATGGATACCTAAGTAAAAATATAAAAAAGGAGAGGTTTTACCCTCTCCCTTCCGTTTGTTAAGTCTGAGTCCGGTTTTAGCGGACTTTAGACGATTCTACCATGCGTCCGCCATGTCGTCCGGGTCCCGGTTATTCTCTGCGAAGAGGTCGGTAACTGCCCGGAGGTCGTCCAGATACAGGTAATAGGTTCCGGCGGTTTCTGAGGGATCGCAGTCAACTTTGAATCCGATAACCTTGATGCCCAGTTGATTATTGTAGTGATAATCCCGCTGGACGATTCCGGATTTGCCCATGAGGGGCTGAGGCGGAATGGCGACGGTCAGCTTTTTCCAGCCCTGGAAGTTGAGTTTTCCAACCTCAAGTTCGAACTGGCGTCCGAAGAAATCCTGCACGAGGATTTTGAGGGTATGGTTGAAGTTTCTTCCTACGGCCCATACGGAAATGGTTTTGGTGATGCCCTCGATGGGAATAGGCCGTCGGGGATAGAGATAGAAGCTGACATTTCCCCGGTGGAGAAAATCAACTCTTACGCCCAGGACTTGGGTATCGGGACGGTTGAGACCTTCTTCCGCTTCGATAGGTTTTTTCCCATTGGGGTTCTCGTTCTCATCGTAAGTCGCCGGGCTTCCTTCGAACAGTCTGACGTTGATGAAGCCGTCGTCCGGGGAGATGGACCCCCGCCAATAACTGTCATGCTCAAACTTATCGATAGAAATCTCTTGGAGATTCTGCTGGGCGGTATCGATACCAATACGGTTCGGATCGGTCTGGGCGAATGTCGCCCCGCCCACAAGGAGACCTAAGGCAATAGCAATATAGCGTTTCATTTATTTGCCTCCCCACAGTTCGTCCACTTTTGCGGGATCTTCGAGTTTGTCTCCGTCAAAAGGCGTTTCAAAGGTATCGGTTAGAACTTTGAAATGATCCAGATAGACATAGAAATTATCTACCCGTTCAGTCGGTTCTGTCCAGATGCGGAATTTGACAAAATCAAGGGCCGCGAATTTGGGAAGAACCGTTTTGGCTTGGGGGATACTGGCGGGAACCGGGGCTCTCAGGTTTTTCCACCCGGTATGATTAATGCTCCCCAGACCAATGACGTACATGATTCCGTTATAATCCCGGAAATACGCCTCGATACTGTACCGAAGGTTAGACCCCCATACCCATAAGTCGATGTACTGAAGGCGGCCTACCATCGGGATAGTGACGGCCCCGGCATTCTCGTCGCCTCCCTTCTCAACCGGATACACGTCGATCCAGTTATATCCCCGGCGGTCGAATTTGCCCCAAATGCCCAAACTTTTCAGCGCGCTGGTGTCTTCCGTACTGCGGAAAAACTGCTCAGGCCAGGCATCAATATAGGCAACTTTGGGCCACGAATCGGTGACGTTTCCATCCGCGTCTTTGGTCTTGGTAGCGAATTTGCTTGCCTCCAGGCGCCAATCATACTTGGAACCATCGTCGCCGTCGGTATTATCGAAGGTCTCCACTACCTTGGTTTCAAGAACAATCGTCCGTTCATCACCAAATGCTGATAATACTGCTATGCATGCCATAATAATTAAGCATGTAGCCCTGAAACTACTTTGTTTCATCCCATACTCCTTTTCTAAACGTTGGGAACTAAGATCAATATTAGTATACCTATTTATTAAATCTTTGTCAAACCCCTTTTCAAGTTTATAGTATTTTTTATATATTATTTTCCCTCGTTTTTTTTAAATCTCCTACAAGCCCCCGTTCTAGTATCCTCCTCCCCAGGACCACAACATCAGAAGGGATGCTCTGCATCCGCTCTTTCCCAGGTATCAACTGAACTACCCTCGAAACTAACGCCCAAGGGGAATCATCAAACAGCACTTTCACGGAATCCCCAGTCAAGGCCGGATCAACCCACGAAAATAACACTACCGGCGCGCCGAGATTCTGCTCAAAAAACGCCTCCGCCCGGCCGCCCACCACAGCACAGGCCACGTTTTTATTATCGGAATATTCTTGGCTTACACTCAGGTATTTAGGCGGTTTTTCTACGCCCCGATCCCGAAGCCCCCGCTCAAACAGCTCCTGCCCTTCATCAGAAAGAATCGGAGTCTGAAAAAACAGCACCTCTCCATCCTCCCCGGATAGGGCAAGACTTCCAGCGCATAACCCAGCCCGGTACAGATCGGTCTTCCAATCAGTCTCAACAAAAACCGCTCCTTCCGCTCCTTCCGTTCGGTCCCCAGTATGCCGGTCCCCTAAAACGAAAACCCTCGCCGAAGGATGCCGTTCCGCATATGCCTCCGCCCCTTCATTATACCGATAGGGAAATATTATGCAATAGGGATCAGCTTCAGCTTCCTCAACCGCAAAAGCGACCATATCCGGATCGGCGTTATCGGCTACCGGCACAGGCCTAACCCGGCGGAATAACTTCAACGAGGCGGCCCCAACCTTCCGCCGAGTCCGGTCTGGACCATACAAAACGTCGAAAGCCGAATCAGTTACCACCACCGCCGGACTTCGGGCAAAAAAACCTCCTATTCCCAGGGCAAGGACAAGCCCAATACTCAGCAAAAGCCTTTTTTTCATGATTCTTCTTTACTATAAAACTTTTTGGCTCTTCTCCTCAAGGGGAATTTCTTTTTTTCGCGTCCCCGGAGGTAACTTTACGGAAAAATTGTTGCAAAAATCATAATCCTGTGCTATATTTCCTTATTAAGGAGAATCTCATGGATAAACGTTTTGCTTTCAGTATGATCCTCATGATCATTATCCCGATGCTGGCTTCCGCCGATACCCTCATGGGAAAACGTTTGCAGGTGCATTTTGAATCCCGCAATTACGGCAAAATTATGATCGTAACCAATGTGTATACAAAACATTACATAGAAATTTGCGCCCAATATATAATAGAAGATATTTACGATATTATCACCTACCGAAATAATAGACGATTAGGAACCGCCGAGCTGACCAGCCAAGATTTCCAGTCTATCATCCGCAAATTCTTAGAACAACAGACCACCGATGAACAAGTCTGGGGAGAACAAGCCCCAGCCATCGCTCGTATGTTTGCCGATTACGTAGCAGACAAACAGCCCTGCCAGTAACCCCAGCCAAGGAGACTTCCGCCGGCCCGGGACATCTCTTGCCCGGGCCGAAAAAAATGCCGATATACTCAGCATGAAATACTTCTGCTTTATCCTTATCGTTTCTTCCTTCGCATACCCTGATATACCGGTCCCGCCCCTGACCAATGCGGAAATAACCGTACCAAACGCAAAAATAGATGTCCTTCGAGGGATGATTTCAGCGGATAGACGTCTTAATTCCTTCCTTTTTACCCCCTCCAGAGACGGACTCTATCGATTCGAAATAACCGAACTAAAACAAAACGTCCGAGTAAACGTCGCGGCCTTTGACAGCGCCGGCGAAATCATCGCTTCCGCCGCCGGCGTCGGCCGGCAAAACGGCGCGACCCTCAACGGCTTAACCGCCGGAAAAACGTACCGTATTCAAGTCGGACAGCATACCGGTTTCAGCGCGTATACCCTTATCATTGGACATCAAAAAGAACCCGCTGACACATCCGCCGCCACCGATATCAACGATAGTATGCAGTACACGGATCAGCGGAACGTGTACCTTTTTACCGCGCCCCTGGACGGCAATTACCGGTTCGAAGTGGGAAACCTGAAAAATATGCGGGTAAACATCGGCGCGTTCAACGCCGAAGGCGAATCTCTGCGGTATATCACCGGAGTCGGCAACGGTCACGGCCTTACCTTGAAGGGGCTGTCCGCCGGGGAAATGTGCGAAATTCACGTCGGACAGCATACCGGTTTCGGGACGTATACGTTTATCATTGGACGGCAGAAAGAACCGGTCGATATAGGGCTTGACATCATAGCTGATAGTATGCAATACACCGACCAACAGAATGTATACCTTTTTACCGCCCCCTCGGACGGCCGATACCGGTTTGAGCTGTCCCATCTGCCCGAAGCCATGCGGATAAGCCTCTACGCGTTTGACCGCGCCGGGTCCCTCCTGCAATACACCGCCGGAGTCGGCCCAGGCCGGGGCATCGCTCTGAGCGGGCTGTCCGCCGGAGAGCTGTATCAGATTCATGTCCGGCAGTACAGCGGCCTTGGAAAGTACACCCTTCTCATTACAAAACAGTGAAAAAAATTGATCTTCCGTTGCGATCCTTTTAGAATTGCAGTATGACTATACAAAACGTATCTGCCCGGATGCCCAGAGCTGAGGCCTATACTCAGAAGGCAAGTCCTAGGGCCGATTCCTTTGGTCCGGCTTATAGGGTGACAATTTCGCCGGAAGCCCGGCAAGCCTATACTCGAAGTTCGGCGGATCCGGCGTATGGACCCCAAGAATGTGAAACCTGCAAAAACCGCAAGTACCAAGACGGGTCCGATGATCCTTCGGTTAGTTTTCAGTCCCCGACGCGCATCAGTCCGGGACAAGCGGCAGGAGTGATTGCCGCGCATGAAGGGGAACACGTTTCTCGGGAACAAATGAAGGCGGATCAGGAAAACCGGAAAATAATAAGCCAAACCGTGCGGCTTAAAACAGGAATTTGCCCCGAATGCGGCCGAGTGTATATTGCCGGGGGTTCAACCCGTACCGTAACCGCCGCCGTTCAAGATGCGCCTCGGGGACTTATCGATTTCTACGCATAAATTTGCCCCCTGGCTTTAACCCCCCTGGCGTGTTTCAGCTTCCATGCGGGGGGATGCCGAGTTTCGGCGTTTAGCGTCCAGCGTACTTTTTAGTGCGGCCGTCGGAAATGACGCCCTTGTAGTTTAAGCCGTAGCCGAAATCGTAGACATTTCCTGCGGTATCGGTGTACGGCGTGAGGTCTTGTCCAACGTCTTCTTTTTGAGCTTCAACGGTTGCCATATCCTTGGGGAACTGCATGGGAAGTAAGCCTTTGGGTTCCTGTTTGCCCAGCAAGATGTCGAAATAGGCCTGATCGCTTACCGAAAAACCGGTTACTATCGCGTCTGTTTGGGCTTCAAATTCGCTGACAATCACTGGATTTTTCGCTTTCAAAGCCACGAGTAAGGGAATATTTTTACCGGTTGCGTCGATGGCTTTCCGGGCGTTCAATACTGCAGTCAAATCGTACTCGTTGCCTATCTGGGATTTCTCGCCGAAGTAACTGCGGTTCTGTTTCGAGCCGTCGCTTGAAATATCCCCGCTGAGAGAAGTCCGGCGCACGTTGGGACCATTCGCTGTATACTGTCCGTATTGCAGAGACAGAGGATAAAACTTACCGTCTTTTAAGCCTGCTTTGCTGAAGTTGTTGCCATTATCGGGACTCATCATGCCGACGATTACTATATCAGCTTTTGAGACATCCGGAGCTTTAAAGCCGGTCACTTTGCCGGAAGAGTCGGTAATGGGCGTATCCGTCAAAACTTCTTTAAAATACAGTTTGGCAATTTCGACATCCATAGTAGGATCGCTGACGTTTTGAGCAGGGCTGAATACGCTGGCAAAACCGTACCGAATCGAACTTGGAATATACACGGTTTTATTTTTATAATCCTTCAGAACATCCGCTTTTTTTATTGTTTTATTTTTGTTTTTCAGCAGGACGATGGAATCGAGTTGAGTCTGATACCCGGCGTCCCGTTTATCTTGACTGCCGACAACTTTGCGGGATTCTTCGAGGGAAAGATAGGGATTTTCAAACAAACCGACGTTGAAAAACAGCGTAACTAGGCGTTGCCCGGACTTTCGGAATCGTTCTTCTGCGGAAATGGGCAGGTTTCCCGCCTGAAATTCGGATTCCCAAATATCGTAGGCTTCCAGAACCGGTTTTTTATCGTTGTTGCCTCCGAACATATCGATGCCGCTGACTAAGACTTCGTAATGCCGCCGGGCGATACTTTCATTTTCCATGCCATAGGCCATGCCTAAACCCAAGGCGTTGTTTGGATCCGTAACCGCGCTGGTGACCGCCCAGTCGGTGCAGAGGACTCCTTCGTAGTTGTCTTTGCGGAGGATGTCGATTTTCGCTTTATCATAGGCCGAGGCTTTATTGACTCCGAATAACGGTTTGCCGTCCGGTCCGATGGCAACGGAGTAAGAAATCATCATTGACGCGGCTTTTTGGGTGGGGCCGTTCAAGGTAAGACCGCCGTCGATGAAGGGCTTTAAATGCTCTTGGAAATTATTGCCCGGGTACACGGCGTATTTGCCGCTTTCGGTGTGGGATTCCCGGCCGCCTTCGCCGACGCCGTCTCCGGGGAAATGTTTGATCATGGCGTTAATCGATGTGGGCCCCCACCCGATGTCTTTGCCGTTGACGATACTGGACTGAGAACCGTCAACGTAGGCTTTAGTCATATCGACTGCCAGTTGGGTATTTTCGCCGAAGGTGCCGTCGAAGCGTAACCATCGGGGGTCGGTGGCCAGTTCAATCTGGGGACCCAGAGCGGTCGCGATGCCCATGCCCCGGTATTCTTCTGCGGCGATCCGGGCAAATTTCTGCATAACCTGGGGATCGAAGGTTGCGGCGATGCCTAAATTCGAGGGCCATCGGGAAATATCATCGCCCCCGGCGTTATACTGGGCGTCCGAGCCGGCGATGCTTCGAGGGTCCGAGCTGAAGTTTACGGGAATCGCTTTTTGCCCTTCCAGCAAAAGCCCTTCTACATAGGCTTGCATCGCGTTATTCCAGGAAACCGCGGCGGGAACGTTATTACCTCCGGCGTTCAGGACATTCCGGAGGTTATCGTTTTTGAGATAGTTTTTCTGCGTTTCGGTTAAACCTTCTTCCGGCGCCTGTTCATGGGAACTGAAGAGCATTAACCCGGCGATTTCGTCTTTGGTCAGCTCTTTCGCCAAAGATTCCGCCCGTTTGTCGCTGGGATTCCGCCAATCTTCCCAGTCGTCGAGGAGGCCGTTATTATTCATATCTTTAAAAGCGTAGGTGAATTCGCCCTGATCCGCCGCCAGCAGTTTAAGGCCGCTGTTTTTTGCGTATCCCAGAGAGGGTCCTCCGTTGGGGTTGGTTACGACGATGTGGATCGTCCCGTCGGTGTTGATTTCTTGTTCCGCATATTTTTTGAGTTCTTTGGAGGCCTTTGAGCCCGCGCAGGAACTCAAAAACACACCTAGGGCGGCGGCCGCCGCGATATATTTCTTCATAATTTCTCCTTGCTGTAAGTGTAAAAGCTAACCTATAGCAAGTCAAGGTTTTAATATTAGGGGCGAGGATCTTTTTAAGCAAAAGACAGGTTTTTTTAAATTTTTAGAAAAGAAAATACCGATTTAAAAAGAAGAAGGCCTTGGGTTTAGCAATACTTGACTTTTTAGGCTTGTTATGCAGAATACAAAAGTATGGAACAAGAAGAACCGTTACTGTCTTCTTCACAGGATGTGTTTACTTGGCTGGGCCGGTTTATCGGGGATCAGTTTACGACGAGTCTGCGTTTGGACCGCATGGAGACTCTTGCTCGGCTGGCGGGCCATCCCGAAAGGGCCGCGCCGGTTATTCACGTCGCGGGGTCTAAGGGGAAAGGTTCGGTGACCGGCATGGCCGCCGGAATATTGGAAGCCGGGGGGTTTCGGCCCGGGAGGTATACTTCGCCCCATGTCATCGAGTACCGGGAACGAATTACCTGCGGAGACGCTTTCTTCGATGAATCGGTGTATGTTGAGGCCGGCAAAGAACTGCAGTCTGCGGAAAAAGCGTTGCGGCGCAGGCCTGCCCTCTCGCCGGACGATATATCCGCCGGTTTTTTTGAACTGCTGACTTTGTTTTTTTTTCTCTGCGCCCGCCGAGGCGCCTGCGATGCGATGTGCATCGAAACCGGTTTGGGAGGCCGATGGGACGCCACCAACATTGTGGATCCCTTGGTATCGGCGATTACGCTTATCGAGCTGGAACACACCGAGTTTCTGGGAAACACTTTGGGAAAAATAGCACGAGAAAAGGCGGGGATTATCAAACCGGGCCGACCTTTAATTTTGGCGGAACAGACCGATGAAGCCTTGGAGGTCTTCAGAACCGTTGCGGCTTCCCAAGGCGCGCCGTTGTACTATCTTCCTGAATTTGCGGAGATTCGGGATCTTGAAGTTACCCCGGAAGGGACGTACTTTTGCCTGAGTTCCCCGGTTTTTCCCCAGCCCTTAAAGGACTTAAAAACCCCGATGATCGGGAGCATCCAAGCGAAAAACGCCGGACTTGCGGCGGTTACGGCTAAGATCGCATTTCCGGACCTGCCGGATCAGGCTGTGACAGAAGGGCTTGGGAGATTCAGTCTGCCGGCCCGATTCGAGCGGGTGTTAGACTTTCCGGTTTTAATCGTAGACGGAGCCCACACCGCCTGTAGCGCGGAAGCCTGCGGAGAGACCTTTTCCCGATTGTACGGCGCCGGAGGAGTTCTCTTGTTTGGGTGCGCGGTCGGCAAAGACGCGCGCGCTATGGCGCAGGCGTTGATTCCTCGGTTTAAGCATATCATCATAACTACCCCCGGAACGTATAAGATCAGCGTTCCTCAAGGGGTGTACGATGTATTTCGGGAAACCGCTGGCACGTTAGGAATCGGCCCGGAAATTATTTGCATTCCGGAGACGGCCGCGGCGGTTGATCGGGCGGTAGAGCTGGCCGTGGCGAAAAATCTTCCTATATTAGGGACGGGTTCTTTTTACTTGGCCGCGGAAATTCGTTCTTTCAAAGTGTTTTAATATATTTTAAAAAAGGAGAAAAAATGTCTTTTACCATCAAGGAAGTATCGGAGAAGACCGCGTTGCCGCCCCACGTACTGCGGTATTACGAGAGCGAGGGTTTACTGCCCGGAGTCGCCCGAAGCCGGAATGGAGCGCGCCGGTATTCGGAGCAGGATCTTGAATGGCTTGAGCTGGTTTGCTGTCTCAAGAATACGGGGATGTCTATCAAGCAGATCAAGGGTTTTGTGGATTTGAGCGTTGCCGGGGAAAGCACTCTGAAAGCTCGATGTGATATGCTTCGAAAACACAAAAAGTATGTGGAACAGCAGATTAGAGAGATGTACCGGCATCTTGAAAAAGTGATATGCAAAATCGATCATTTTACGAAAGAATATGAACGAGCCGGGAGGTAACGAAAGCCGGGGTTTCCGGGCTTTCGTTTGAGCCTATATTGGGTTTAGGCTTCGGTTTGTTCCTGTTTTTCCGGCTGTTTTTTCGTTCTGGGTTTCCGGGCGGGTTTAGCTGGGGCGTCGTCCGGGGGAGTGACGGTTTTCGGCGTCCTTTTTTTGGCGTCTTTTTTTGGCGGTTTTTCCGGGGCTTTTTTGGCTGGGGCGGCGGGTATTTTTTTCGCTTTAGGGATTTTCTTGAAAGCTTCCGTGAATTCCGGGTCATGATCTAGTTCCGCGATATCGTAAGCGGTTTGGATGTTCATCCAATACTCTACGGTAGTGTCGGAAAAATACTTTGCCAGCCGCCGGGCGATGTGCAGACTGATTCGTCCACGGTTAGTGGTTATCTGCCGTACCGCAGACACGCTGATTCTGATGTCGCTGGAAAGCGCGCTTATGGGAATATTATATTCCTTAATTTTTTCTTTTAGCGCGTCTCCCGGTAATACCAGTGTTTTCTTTGCCATTATGAACCTCTTTTCTGTGTTTAGAGCGCGTATTCGCTCTGTTTTTCGATGATGTCTCTTTGGCGCAGTATACCTGTTTGTTTTTAGAGCGGCATCTGCTTTGTTAGAACACTATCTTCTTTGTATAATACTATACTACACTTTTTTTGTAAATACTATTCCTTATTTTTTTAATCTTTTTTTTCTGAAAAGTTTTCAAGGTTTTTTCTGGAAAGCCGTATACTTTTTCTCTATAAATTTTTTTCTAAAAAAAGAGAAAAAACTTGTACAAGATTTATTTTTTTTATATAATCGATTTTACTATGGCGTACATAACGAAACTGTTTGACCGGAATTTTCTTGAATATGCTTCGTATGTTATCAAGGATCGGGCGATTCCCGACCTTGAAGACGGGCTGAAACCGGTACAGCGGCGGATTCTTCATTCCCTTTTTGAAATGGATGACGGGAAGTTTCACAAAGTCGCTAATGTGGTGGGACATTGTATGAAATATCACCCCCATGGCGATGCCTCGATTGGTTCGGCTTTGGTGGTGTTGGCGAACAAGGAATTTTTCATCGACCGGCAGGGGAATTTCGGCAACATCTTTACCGGCGATGAAGCCGCGGCGTCCCGGTATATCGAGTGCAGAGCGACATCTCTGGCAAAAGATATATTTTATAATCCGAAACTGACTCTTATGGCCGATTCCTATGACGGACGCAATCGCGAACCGGTTGTGTTTCCCGCGAAGATTCCCGTTGTGCTTGTGATGGGCGCGGAAGGCATCGCGGTGGGTATGTCAACCAAGATTTTGCCCCATAATATTATCGAAACCCTTACCGCGGAAAAGGCTTGTCTTGAGGGCAAAACCTTCACGCTTTATCCCGACTTTCCCACCGGCGGACAGGTTGACGTGTCGGATTACAAAGACGGTACCGGCCGAGTGCTGGTACGGGCGAAACTCGACACCTCTGATCCCAAGCGGATTGTAATTCGGGAACTGCCGTATGGTTCTACTACGGAGAGTCTCATCAACAGCATCGAAACCGCGGCGAAAGCGGGACGGATAAAAATTCAGTCGATTAACGATTTCACTACCGAAAAGGTGGAGATCGAGATTCGGCTTGCTCGCGGAGTGTACTCTCAGGAAACTGTGGACGCCCTGTTTGCCTTTACCGAATGCGAACAGTCTATTTCGGTGAACCTGTTGGTCATTCGGGACAACCTTCCTGCATCGATGACAGTTACCGAAGTGATTCAGCATCACGCGCAACAGCTCCTCGATCTGCTTACCAAAGAGTTGGAATTTGAAAAAAAGGAACTGCAAAACAAATTCCGGTTCCGCAATCTGGAACGGATTTTTATCGAAGACGGTTTATACAAGGTCATCGAAAAAATGAAAACCCCGGAAACGGTAGAAAAAGCGATTATCCAGGGATTCCTGCCCTACCGTAAAGAAGCCGGAACTCAGGGTGTGCAGAAAGAGGATGTCGATCATCTTTTAAAAATTCCGATTCGGCGGCTTTCGCTGTACGATATTACCAAAGCAAAAGCCGAAATGAAAGCGATGCAAAGCCGGATCAAAACGATAAACGGACATCTCAAAAATATTACCGATTACGGCATCGCGTTTCTGGACAGCGTCATTGAAAAGGTGCGTTCTTCCGAAGAATTCGGCCAGGGTCGGCGGAAAACTATCGTCGGAGCTTTTGAGAAAGTTGCGGCGAAAGAAGTTGTCAAACGCGATCTTCCGCTCAAGTATGATTCGGCTACCGGTTACTTGGGAACCAGCGTCGTCGGCGCGGTCGCGGAGGCGGTTTCGCAGTTTGATCGCATCTTTACGCTCCGGCATGACGGGACCTATTCTGTCGCGGACGTCAGCGAAAAAATGTTTATCGGTCCCGGTGCCTGGTTTATAAAAATTGCCGATAAAGAAGCCATGGCCAATACCGTGTTTACGATTATATACAAAGAGCCTGAAACCGGCTATCCCTGCATTAAACGCTGTATTATCGAAGGTTGGATCATGAACAAAGAATATTCCCTTGCGCCTGAAGGCGCAGAGGTGCTTCATGCGGATGACCGGCGGGAGTTTTCTTTCATCGCTCATTACGCGCAGAAACCCCGGATGAAGGTTTTAAAAGAAACGTTTAACGCCGAAGATTTCAGCGTCCGGGGACTCAAAGCCGGAGGCTTGCGGCTGGCGGATCGGGAAATCGAAAGCATAGAACTCTCCAAGTAGGAACAAAATATGGCGGTACGAAAACTGTATGACGAAGACGATATAGTTTCAAGCATTGCGCTGGATACATCCTGCGGTATTCCTGAAACTGAACAGAAAGACATCCTCACGGAAATCGAGGACCTAGCCGGACAGTACCGGTGTAGGCCCGATCAGACTGATTTAAAAGGGTACGCTAAAAAACGAGGCGTCCTGTTTCCGATTCTCGCGGCAGTTTCCGCGCTTTTGCTTTTGGGGAGCGGAGCGTTTCTGTTTTTTTTCTTTGATTCCCCGGCGGAATCCGAAGGTGAAACTGTTTCGCAGTACTGGGGATCCTCCTACATTTCCCCCGGAGAATGGGAGCGATCTGCCTTAATCGAAAGCGAGTTGATCGGTTTTTATACCGCCGCCGGCCGGCAAATCAAGGAAGGCCGGTTCAGCGAGGCCGTTGATACGGTGCTGGCGATGCGGGAATTACTCAAAGCTTCAGAACTGGGGTCTCAGAAAGAAGTTTATCTCGCCTCTGTCGATATACTTGCAGAAGTGATTGGGAGCGGTTTATGGGGAACTGACAGTATTACTGCGTCGCCGGCTGATTCCCTAGATCCATCCCGAATTGAGGCTATACAGCAGGAGTATTCGGATATTATCGCAGACCTTCGGGAACAAAATACTCTGCTGGAACAGACCCTTGCGAATCGGGATCGGACTATTTTTGATCTTTCGGGGCGTTCCGGGAATCCGGAATCAACGCCTCCAGATTATGAAGAACGCCTTACCGCGTTGAGAAATCAGAACACTAATTTACAGCAGTCGGTTACAACTTTGCGATCCCAAAATTCATCTTTGCAACAGCAGATTGGGACTCTGCGATCCCAAAGCGCGAATAATCAGCAAAGCGTTACGGCTTTGCGATCCCAAAACACGAATCTCCAACAAACGATAATCGCCCATGAAAACACAATCAAAGAGTTGAGAAATCAAAATGAAACGTTCAGACAATCTATCACAGCTCGGGACATGACGCTTGCAGATTTACGCACTCAGAATGCGGATCTGCGTAGCCAGAACGCTAATCTTCAGCAGACGGCCGTTGAACTGCGAAACCAAAGCTCTACGGTTCAACAGAACATCGGCACCCGGGACAGCGTAATCAGCGATCTGCGTAGCCAAAACGCGAATCTTCAGCAGGCTGTCACCGAACTGCGAAACCAAAATGCGAACATCCAAAAAACCCTTACCGACTTGCGGAACCAACAAACGCAGATTCCGCCAAATGACAGCGAACTTGCTACTCTGCGTAGCCAAAATGCAAGCCTTCAGCAACAAGTCGAACAGCTCAAACAAAGCAATGAAGCTGTCAGAAGGTTAATGGGAAATCCGCAGTAGTCATTACAAGGTCTCAAAGGTATACGTTATGCCTGTCTGAGACACTCGAACCCGGCAGTACGTTTTATGGCTTTTAAAATCTTCAATCGTAATGTAGTGAACCGATCCGATAGTTTTAATAATCCGTCTATGCAGATGCCCGGTAAACAGAGCGTCGCAACGTCCGTCCAGCAGAGACATAATTCGCGCGCGTTCCCGAATATCCGTGAGCTGTTGAATTTCGGTAATGCCTTCTACAAATAAATTTGTATGCGTAAAGATAAACACATGATTTCCTGCGCTTCTTAGTTCATTCCCAAGCCAATCAAGCTGATCATTTCCGACTGAAGCGTTAGCGGTATCAAGAATAAACAGCGTGGTATGCGCGTTACCGGCGGATACATTGCCTGAAAACCCGTCAATCCGGTAGGACGTAGAACCGATAATATCCCGCCAGTTATGCCAGTTGTTGAAATACACGTCATGATTTCCGATAACCGGATAACAGGGAACGCCAAAATTTTCGGCAATGCGCTTGAATGTTCGTACATCTTCTTCGCTTCCATTTTGGGTGACATCTCCAAGCACCACAACGAATTTGGCGTTTCCAATAACCTGCGTCAGCCTTTCAAGCCCGTGGGCATCGCCTTTATCGATATGAGTATCGGTGGTTACAAGAAACTCGTAAGAATCTCCAAGATTAGAGATATTTCGATCCGTAACCATGTGAAAAGTATTTTTATCTTTCAGTCTGACATCCTGATCGCTTGACGCGAAAAAACCAAAAATATCTACTGAACAAGATGACAGCGAAAACAGTAACAGTATCCATAAAACTACCATGTGAGTAATATTCCTCCTCGGTAAGTAATGCCGTACAGTTGCGCTGAAAAGCCGACACTGCCGGTTTGGTAAAAAGTCACGTCGTTTATAAAAGAACAACCCTCGGTAATTCGCAGTAAGCTGTAGATTTTAAGCGAATAGGCTCCCATATTTCCTGACGAGAAATCGGTATAATTCGCGCATTCAAATCCGATGCGTCCTTTCGCTGTATCATAGACGTTAAGGTATAACGAAAACGCAAAAATAGATTCCCTAATAATCGTTTCTTTTTTGAACGTCGAGAAACGCCACACCGGACCTATCGCTGTGCCAATCCATCTGCCTTTTAGGGCGAACATAGGCGACAACGCCTGCATATACGTTTTATATTCCGGCAGAGCGTTGTAGACATAGCGAAAACTAATACTCAGCGGTATTTTGAGGGGAAACGTATACTCGGCTTTGGCAAAAGCGTCCATATTTAATACTCCTCCGGCTGTGCCCAATTCCGCGCCGCCTCTGGCGGTAAAACAAGAATCTACAATAACAGAACCGAAAATCGTAAAATCCACTCCGGTATAAAAGGTCCGATTCAACTTAGGTTCAAAGGTAACTCCTAGTTCCCCGCCGGTAAGGGCTAATCCGTGCAGATTCGATGTCAGCAAACATAATAATATATATTTCATCATATACCTATATAACACAACGCATAGCAAAAAACAATAGATTACTTTCTGCTCTTTTTTAAGAGCATCGATTTTAAGAGCATCGATTGAATTGCAAGCGCGGGCAGTTCAATTAACGGACCGATAACTAATACCAACGCTATCGTCGGTCTCATCGGAAAGGTTGCCGCCGCTATCGCAAGCGCAACTGGAGAATTTCTTGCAGATGTGGTAAAAACAAGGGGTATTATGTTCTTAAAAGGCAGTTTTAGCAATGTTCCTAATAGTAACGAAAGACAAAAAATAATCCCGAAAAACAATACTAACGCAGGCAGTAATGTTATAAATATCCCGATATTGCCAAGCAATGCCGATCCTTGGGATGCAAACATTGAAACTATAGCAAAACAGAGCAATACGCATTGAATATCGTCGGCTTTTTTCAGTAATGCTCCAAGGGTTTTACCGTAAATAAATTTTACCGCATACGCGGCGGCAAGAGGTAATATTAAAACAAACAAAAGTCCGCGCATAATCGAAATACTTCCAAAAGAAATATTTGTTCCCATAAACAAAAGTAAATATACCGGTAATAATATAATTTGCAGAAGCAGATTTAACGGCAGAATTGAAGCTCCCAGCAGAACATTGCCCTTTGCGGCGCCAGTAAAAACCAAATACCAATCGGTACATGGGGTAACTAATAACATTATAAAACCAATTTGGGCATCCATCTGATCCGTAAAAAATATACGGGATAAACCAAAAGCAAAGAGCGGAGTAACAATGAAATTAAGCAGTAACGCTGAAACCGCAAAACGCGCATCTGAAAAAGATTTTAAAATTTCTTTTAATTCAACATTCAGAAAAACAAAGAAAAGCATTCCTACCAGAAAAACTTCGATGCCCTGTGCCGCGTATCGCTCCAGATCGGGCATCATTTTTCCCAAAAATATGCCGATTAATGTCGAAATAATAATAAAAAAGGGTTGAAATTTCGATAAAAAGCTCATATCAAAAATATAGCATATTTTTTAATTATCAGCAATATCTTTTTCACAAAATACTTATACTGTTTAAAACTAAAATAAATTTTATTTTTAAAATTTACTATACTTCTTTACTATTGATTTTTTTTCTATTCTATTTTAAATTTAGAAGCATGAAATGAATTCATGCGGAATGGCAGGCGGTCAATGAATGGTCCGAAATAAAGTAAGGAGATGATATGAAAAAAGCGATATTGCTTATGACTGCGCTGTCTGTGACGGTATTGTGCTATGGAAGCCCCCGCAGGCAAAACAGCGATGCGTCGAGAAACGTTTCTCGGGTTCAGGAATTGATCATCGGGGATCAGTTTGATTTGCAAAACATCGATCCCGCTAATGGGATGCTGGACGACGCTCAAATCCTCGTGTACAACGGCTTAGTTGAGATGGATTCAAATTTCAAGCAGTCGCCGGGGCTTGCGGAATCTTGGGAGATGAGCCGGGACGGACTCACATGGACGTTTTTTCTACGGAAAAATGTGATATTTCACGACGGAGAACCCTGGAACGCTCAAGCCGCGCTGGCGAACTTTAAACGCCTCGATGGATACCCGGGACTAAGCGACACAGATCGTATCGAGACGCCCAATGAGTACACTTTGATATTTCACATGAAACAGCCAACGTACAATCTCAGTTCCAATTTAGCCCGGACTATGATGAGCATGGTAAGTCCGAAAGTAATTCTGCCGGACGGCGGCATTTCAAAAGCCATAGGATCGGGACCGTACAAACTAGTAAGATGGGAACGGGACGCAGAGTTTGTGTTTGAAGCCAACGACGATTTTTGGGGAGGCAAGCCAAATATCAGAAAAATTACGTTCAAGGTCATCACCGATCCCCAAGCCAGAGCTTCCGCGCTGGAATCCGGCGAAATCGATATGATGAGCGGCTATCAGTCCCTGCCCGCGGTTAAACGTCTCGCAGGAGACAGGCGGTTTCAAATTATCAAAAAAATACAAAATACATCAGAGGTGATTTTCTACAATATAAACCGCGCTCCTCTCGACAGTATTGCTGTCAGACAAGCGATAAGTCACGCTTTGGATTTGCAGAGTATCGTTACCAATCTGCTCCCCGGTCTGGCGTCTCCGCCATCGGGATTTTTTTCTCCCGCGTACGGCGATCTGGTGAATCCCCAGGCGAAAAATCCGATTTATGATATAAACCGCGCTAAAACCCTCTTAGACCAAAATGGATGGATTCCCGGAAACGACGGCGTCAGAGTAAAAAATGGACAACGTCTAGCGGTCACTCTGACCTATAACGCCGCAAACTCCGAAGACGCCCTTCTCGCGCAAGCCATGCAGGACGGACTTAAAGCCGCCGGAATAGTCCTCGACCTTAATCCTGTGGAAAGCGCGGCAATGGATGATCTTCAAGAAAACAAAAATTATGATATGATCATGACTGGTCAGTCCTTCATTCCCACAGATGATCCGTCCTTCAATTACCGCCGGGGATATTGGCATTCTGAAAGTTATTATCATCTCTATACTTCTCCTGTTCTGGACAGCCTGATCAATGAATTGTCGGTAACGATGGATGCTGAAAAACGCCGAGAACTGCACTGGAAGATTCAGAAAGAGATTATCGACAACGCTCCGACCCTCGTGGTATACCACAGAAACAGTGTTCGTCTCGCAAAGAGTAATATTAAAAATTTTGATATTTCTTCCGGATGCTGGCATATCAATAGAGCCTTAAAAGACGCGGTTATCGAATAAAAAAAGGAAACAAAAACGAAAAACTCATGAAGGGTTTTTTGTTTTTATAAAAAATGAAAAATTACATGATACAAAGACTATCGCAATGTGTTGCGGTATTTTTCGGCGTGACAGTATTAGTGTTTTTCTTGATACGGATTGCCCCCGGAGACGCCGCTTATATCCATTTACAGGATTTAGGCCTGGATTTATCTAAAGAAAGATTAGCATCGATACGGGAAGAACTGGGACTTAACCGTCCAATTCCGATACAGTATTTGCTGTGGCTTAGGGATGTATTGCGGCTTGATCTGGGGATTTCGCTTCAGACCGGAGAACCGGTACTCAGGGAACTGATTCTGCATTTCCGCAGGACTGTTACGCTTGCTTTCCCGGTGATCCTGTCGATACCGGTATTTGCATTTCCCCTAGGGATTCTTTGCGCAATATATCAAAGCAGATTTTTAGACGGATTTCTGCGGTTGTTTATAATTGTGATGATGTCGATTCCTTCTTTTTGTTTAGGACTGATCTTGATACTGTTTTTCAGTGTTCATCTCAAATGGCTCCCTTCTTTCGGAGCGGGAACGCCGGCGCATCGTATTCTTCCCGGTCTAACGATAGCTATAGGTTCTATTGCGTATTATACGCGCTTCATCCGAGGAGCATTTCTGGAAGAATTTGCTAAAGAATATATCCGATGCGCCCGAGCAAGGGGAGTAAAACTGTCGGGACTTGTGCGATCCGCGGCGAAAAATGCCCTCATACCGATTGTTACTTCATTAGGTATGAGTTTGGCCTTAATGCTGGGGGGTTCGGCGGTAGTAGAAAAAGTGTTCAGCTATCCCGGAGTAGGTAAATATTTTATCGATGCAGTTATGCGGAGAGATTACGCCGTCGTGCAGGGATGCGTACTGCTGTTTGCGTTTCTTTTTGCAGGCCTTAATCTTGCATCTGATTTGATGTGCGGCGCGCTTTATCCTGCGAGCAGAAATGGTGTTAAAAAAATTAATTCATAATCCTTTATTTATAATCGGAAGCGTCATAGCATTATGTTTTATATTGCTTATTCTGTTTAGTCCCGCGCTGACGCCGCATGATCCCCTAAAAATCAATATATCGCACATTCTTGCGCCGCCAAGCAAAGAGTATCCTTTCGGCACTGATGATTTGGGCCGATGTATTTTATCCCGATTTATCGCCGGATGTAAAACTACTTTAGGATCAGCCTTGATTGTTGAAACAGCAGTTCTGTTTTTAGGAATTTTAATTGGCCTTACCGCAGGCTACTCTGGAGGCCCGGCGGATAATATTACTGTAATGATAATAGATATACTGCTTGCGTTCCCAAGTATTATTCTTGCTTTGGTAATTGCGCCGCTTTTGGGAGCAGGACTAAAAAATTTAATGATCGCTATGATTTTGGTGTATTGGGTTGAACCTGCCAGAATTGTTAGAAGCATGACCCAAACTCTGCGGGAAAAAGAATTTGTCACTGCCGCTCGCGTTTCCGGTAGCGGCAGTTTTAAAATTATGCGGATTCACATTTTGCCGCATATTCTTCCTAATATGCTTATTTTCGGTACGCTTAATATTTCATCGATTATTATCAGCATATCTTCGCTGTCTTTCATCGGGTTTGGCGTGAAACCGCCGTACCCGGAATGGGGCGCGATTCTGACCGAAGCGAGGGCGTATATGCAGGTAAATCCCTGGATGCTTATAATTACTATCGCCGGCGTCATACTTGCAACAACTTGTTTTCAATGTATCGGCGAAGCTTTGCAGGACGCGCTTAATCCTCGGATAAGCCATCTGGGAATCCGCAAAACCGCGCGAAAAGGAACGAGATCATGCTTTTAGGAAAAGAACTTTGGAAAACATACAGAGAAACTAAAGCGGTGAAGAACGTCAGTATAGCGATAGAACAAGGCGAAACTGTCGGCTTGGTCGGCGAAACCGGTTCGGGGAAATCTACGCTTGCCCGAATGATATGCCGTTTGATCCCGCCCGACGCCGGTACGATAACGCTTGACGGAGAAACTTCAGTATCTCATTTAAATGTAAAAAAATTTTGGAAACAGGTGCAAATTATTTTTCAAGATTCAAACGGTTCTCTCGATCCTCGAATGACGGTTTATAATATATTAAAAGAACCTCTTGATAATTATATTTCAAGAATGAAAAAATCTGAACGGATTCAGGAGCTTCTTGAATCCGTTGATTTACGGTTTGATATATCCCGCAGGTATCCTCATGAAATTTCAGGAGGACAGCGTCAGCGCGTTGCGATAGCCCGGGCCTTAGCGGTGAATCCTGATTACCTTTTGTGCGATGAACCTCTATCCGGGCTTGATACGGATACGCAGGAACATATTCTGCGTTTACTTATTGCTATAGGCGAGCATCGTCCTTTTGGGATTCTTTTTATATCCCATGATCTTGCACTTTGTACGCGGATAAGCCGGCGATTGTACGTCCTGTTTGCCGGCAGTATTGTTGAGCGTCTTGATTCTAAAAACATCCATTCCGCTGTGCATCCGTACACTCGTTCTCTTTTTGAACATATATTCGAGCCGGAGAAAAAAAACGTAAAAACCGGAACAAATTTCGGTATAGCCGACAGAGGATGCGCATTTCGGCTTCAGTGTCCGCAGGCAGTATCGCTGTGCAAAGATGAACCGGCAGAGATTATCATCGGCGCCGGGCATTGGGCGCGATGCCATAATCCGTTTTAAGGAACGTTTCATGCTGAAAGTAGCGAATCTGAGCATCCGGTTTCCGGTTTCCGAAGGGTATATCGAACCGGTAAAAGAACTGTTTTTATATTTAGAACAAAATGAGATTTTAGCGGTTATAGGTCCCTCCGGATGCGGTAAAACAGTGCTTTGTACCGCTCTTTTAGGTATGCTGGAATATCCGGGATTTGTTCATTCCGGGGAGATAACATTTTCACCCCAATCGGGAACTTCGTTAGATTTACTGCGTCTTTCCGAAAAGGAATGGCAAAAACTACGGGGAAAAACAATATCTCTGATTTTTCAGAATCCTGTGCAGGCTCTCAATCATTCTTGGACTATCGGCAGTCAGTTCATCGAAACAATCCGCAGTCATAATCCGAAAACATCAAAACAGGAATGTCTGGCAATGGCAGAAGATATGCTTGATAAAGTGTTATTTAATAAGCCGCGAAATATTTTGCGTATGTATCCTTTTGAGCTGTCCGGAGGTATGGGCCAGCGGGTAATAATCGCCATGGCTCTTGTGCATCATCCTGCCCTTCTCATAGCTGACGAACCGACTACCGCGCTGGATATGCGAAGCGAATCAGAAGTATTACGTTTGCTTCAGCAGATACGGGAAATTTATCATACCGCAATACTGCTGGTTTCTCATGACACGAGAGTATTATCCCGTATCGCCGACAGGACGCTCGCAATGGCTTATTAAGGCCCTTTCGATTAGGGTAATTAAATTATCCGGCGTTGATGCTCCTGCGGACAGTCCTACTGTCGAGTATGCATCGATATCCGCAGGAATATCGCCGACAGATTCCACAAGCCAAGCAGGTTTACTGCGCGCTTGAGCAATCGCAAGAAGCCGCCGGGTGTTTGCCGATTCTTTCCCGCCGACTATTACTACAGCATCTGCCGCATCGCAGAGCCTTGTAAGGGCCCTCTGTCTTTCTTTGGTAGCTTGGCAGATCGTATCGATTATCTCTAAATCAGGAAAATACCTTTGAATCTCTGCGGCGATGCTTTGATATTCTTCAGAGGAAATCGTGGTCTGCCCCAGCAGAGCGGTTTTCACTTTCCTGCCTTGAGAAGAAAGTTTTTCTGCCTGAGCTTTCGCTTCCCATGGATTCCCAACCACAAGACAGTCCGGCGCATACCCGCAGAGGCCGATAACTTCGCCATGCTGGGCTTCTCCGGCTAAGAAGATGCGATACCCCCCTTCGGTAAGGGCCCGAGCTTTCATCTGCCCGGACTTAACTTTAGGACACGTAGCATCCGCCAACCGGGCCCCCCGGCGGACTAAGGCGCCTTCCAAAGCCGGCGTAATTCCATGCGCGCGAATAATAACCGTCGCGCCTTGTAAATCCGGGGGAAGCTCCTCTTCCTTCAGAATCCCTATTCCCTGATTCCTTAAAGAAACGGACACATAAGGATTATGAATAAGCGAACCGAGGGTATAAATTTTTCCGCCGCCGCCGGCTTCCCGATAGGCCAGTTCTACTGCTCGGCGCACTCCCATGCAGAAACCCAACACCGAAGCTCTTATTACCTGCATAGCTAAAACCAAAGATATACTTGATGCAGACGGGTACAGATAAACCACGTCCCCACAGCAAGAATCAGCAGGGCCGGAAAAGGCGTTATCCATGTATCCGCGCTGAACAAAATATCCCGTCCCAGGATAACTAAAAACGCCCCAAGACCGATAAAAATATATTCTTTAACTCCTCGGGAATACGCGGAAATAAAAAAACCCGCGAGAGTTATCAACACAAAACCTGCTTCCACAATGGTAAACATCGTCGTATAACCGCTTATCATACAAAGACTGGAATCCCAGACAAGACCGTCGATAGGCACGCCTAAGGTAAGCACCAGAGTAAGCAGAACAATAACAAAAACAATGTACCGTTGTTGCTGTATATCAAGTCCCGCGGCATATACGCTGGCGGCAAAAAGCGAGAAAATACCGAAATAACGCCCGAAAATAAGGGCCCGGGACGCCATAATGAGATATACGCTGGGCAGTTCATATTTCAGTTTCAGAGGCGCCATAATTCGAGTGGCTTCCAGAGCAAAGGAAATCACGAAAAAAGCGATGTAGAGAATTTCAGGAGATTGGGTTTTTTCAAAATAACGATAAATAATAACCAACGCGGCAAAAGCATAAAGAACAGCGCAAGCTATCGATATAAACGGCACATAGGGATTCGGCTTGAAAAACCGGGCAATCAGACTCTGAATCAGCCCGGAAGACCGCCGTACCGCTTCGTCAGCCACCGACGGATACGTAGGAATTATTAAAAAGGACGTAACCCCCACGCCAATCAGGGCAAACACCGGCAAAAGAAGTCCGGCTTTGAAGATACTATTTCGCTCAGATAAGGTCATACTTTCAGCATACTCTTTCAAACAAGAAATCGCAATATTTTCCCCGTCTGTCTTTTTCTAAATTCAGCAGGAGACTGGCAAAGGAACAAGCTTTGGGCTATACTGAAAACAAGGAGCTTCCGATTGGAGCAACAACATTCGACGGCCGCTCAGGTCATTATTGCGATTATTCCTAATCTGGGCATCCTGATGGGATCGGTGGTGGTGTTTTTTTACCTCCTCTGGGATCATCGGCGTAAAACTCTGCTTATTCAGGCGGGGCAATATACGAAACCTCGGTTTGATCTTATGACTTTTAGTCTGCTGGCGGGATTGTTACTCGTCAGTGTGGGCGCCGGGCTGACCATCTTTCTCGCCCTGGCCGTAGGAGCCGGCTTTGGACTCTTAGGCGGGATCATCCCGCTGGCTATGGGAATCGGCCTTTTGGCCTTTTACGGGATAAAGCGGGGCGACCGAGGTTCATGAATAGGGGAGACGATTATGACGATCTGATGATCGTCGCAGAGGTCGTCTCGGGACACAAAGAATTGTTCCGGCTCCTCGTGAACCGGTATCAAAAAATTGTATATGGGATGGGTATGAGTTTCTTCCATAATTCTGAAGATGCTTCGGACTTTACGCAGGAAGTGTTCCTGAAAGTGTACCGCAACCTCCCCCGATTTGAGGGGCGGTCCCGATTTTCCACATGGCTCTACACAATCGCTTACAATACCGCAGTAAACAGCGTAAACCGCAGAAAAGAATACCTGAGTTTCGCAGAAGACGAAACAGTGCAGGACGGGGATACCCCGGAACGGCTTCTTTTGCGCGCGGCTCTGCGGGAAGCGGTAGGGGTAGCGGTCCGGGGTCTGCCGGACCGGTACCGGATATGCGTGGACCTTTTTTTCTTTTATGATAGATCCTATCAGGAAATTGAAGCTATTACCGGCTATCCGGTGAATACTATTAAATCCCATGTTTTTCGGGCAAAAAAACTGCTTCGAGAAAAACTAGAAGATCTTGCTGAGGGAGGCCTTGCATGAATTGCCGCAGTATGATGGACAAAGTGTACGACGCTTTGGGAGAAAAACCCCTTTCTCTTGGGTTCAGGCTCCAGGTGGAACTGCACATTCTTTTCTGCCGACGTTGCGCCGAGGAATTGCGGCTTCTGGAACAGCTCCGCCGCAGTCGGGAAACCGATTTTTTCCCGGAATCCCCGAATTTTGAAGGTCCTATCATGGAAAAAATCTACGCAGAAGAAGGTTATTGCGGAGAGGGGGAACCGACTCGGGGAGTTTCGTTCCGCAGTTGGGTGATCACCGGCTGTGTTATTTTATTCTCGCTGTCCACGGTATTTTTCGGCTTTGACTTTATTAAAATTGCGGCATCCCAGGGTTCATCCTTTCTGCTTCCCGTGGGGCTGACCATTGGGTGTATTGTTACCGGGTACGGAGCGGTATTTATCGGCAGTCACCTCAAAGAGCTTTCCCAATGGCTCAGACTTCACGAGTAGTCGCCGATTCGCCAGGACCAGCATCGCAGATCCGACTACTCCGCCGAGGGTATCCGCCAGCCAGTCCCAAACATTGCAGTCCCGGCCCGGCACAAAAAACTGATGGGCCTCATCGACCGCGCCATAAACCGATGCCGCCCCCATAACCCCCAGAGCAGTAAGCAGAGTCCGGGTTTTCCAGCTTTTCCGGGAAGTCCATCCTCCAAACGCAAGGGTAAGAACCAGGTATGCAAGCAGATGCTGAACCTTGTCAAACCCTAAAATTCCTTTGGGCTGAGGAAGGACCCTTTGGGACGAGAGAACCCATATTCCCAAAAGTATAAAAATCGCAGGCAGTTTTATAAGAATCCTTTTCATAAATTCTCTAAAAAACGGAAAGTATAGCGTAGTCCAAACTCACCGTAGGCGGCGAAGCACATAATCTTATTATACGATGCCTACTTTACATTATTGCTATTAAATTATTATTCTCCAAAATTATCTCAGATGTATTTATTTATGTCAATACATCAATATAAAGTATTTTTTACCAATTCAGCCGACATTGCGTCTAAGGCGCCGGTTTTGGGGATATTGATTCAAGGGGCTACTATATGCTTTTGCGGAAGTTTTGCAGGCTTCTGCGGAAGTTTTGCAAAAGATCGCGAAAAGCCTTACCCGCCTTCTTCATTCGCA
>JAIRPY010000046.1 GCA_031256905.1 Spirochaetaceae bacterium | reverse complement strand
AACCTCTATGTGAAACTAATGGTCCAGATTCCGATGAAACTGGACAAAAAAAGCCGGGCGGTTTTGGAAGAATTTTCCCGCATCGAGGGCGAAGATACTTCGCCTAAGCCCATTCCCCTTTCGGACCTTCATGGACGCTAGTTTCGGAGGAACTCAGAGGAAAAGAATCTGTTGACCTATTTCCATTTTTTTTCTACAATAAAATTTCTACAGAACTGCGATCCGAAGTAATGTTTTGCAAAAACTTTTTTAGAAAAGAAAAAGCGGCTTTGTAGAAGTTTTATTTTTTATCTTTTTACTAAGAAAAACTTCTTGCAGTTTTTTTTTAGTTTTTTTTAGTAAAGGATTTTTTAGTATTTTAAGGAAAACTTTTTTTACTAAGAAAGATTCTTTGAAAAAAGAAAAAAATTAGAAAAAAAGCGAAAAAAATCTTATAGAAGATTTAGAAAAATTTAAGGAGTATATATGAAACGGACCTATCAGCCGAGTAAAGTGAAGCGGAACCGGAAGTTTGGGTTTCGGGCGCGGATGAAAACCCGGGGCGGACGGCTAGTGCTGAAACGCCGCCGGGCGAAGGGGCGGATTAAACTGACGGTTTCGGACGAAAAGAAGCCGTACTAGAAAAAAAGGGAAAAGAAGGAAAAAGTGGCGGATTTTTCGCCTGAGACCAGTGTTTCTTTTCGGTTCAGCCGGGCGGAACGGCTCAAGAAACGGGATGAAATCCGGGCGGTTTTCAAGAAAGGCAGAGTCGCGTCGTGTTCCGGGGCGAAACTGTTCGTATTGCCGAATGATCTGCTCCGAAACCGGATTGCGTTTACCTTTTCCCGGAAGTTCGGAAACGCGGTCGCGCGAAACCGCGCGCGGCGGCTCGGGCGCGAGGCGTACCGGCACATCGGTTTCGCTCTGCATCCGGGTTATGATATGGTCCTACTGGTTTATCCCGGAAACGATTCTTTCCAAGAACGGTTCGATCAACTCAATTTTTTGTTCGCCAAAGCCGGTTTACGAATTTTTTAAATTTTAAAAAAAAGATTTTTTTAAAAAAAGACTAGAAAAAGTAATAAAGACAAGAAGCAGATTAGAATTAGAAAAAGAAAAAACAGATTAGAAATAAAGAAAAAAGTTAAAAAAAGCAGATTAGAAAAATGGAAAAAAGAAAAAAAGAAAAAAGCGGACTAGAAAAAATTGAAAAACGGGTTGCGCTGTTTCTCATTCGGCTGTACCAGTATGGGATTTCGCCGTATTTTCCGCCTTGTTGCCGATATACGCCGACTTGTTCCGCTTACGCCTATCAAGCGGTAGAAAAATACGGCGTTTTCAAGGGACTGCTGTTGGGGTTTAAACGGATTTTACGGTGCCATCCCTTTTGCCCCGGGGGATATGATCCGGTGCCTTAGTTTACGGCGGAAACGAGGAGTTTCCCCCGAGGAGTTGCATGGAAAAGCGAACATTATTAGCCGTTGTGCTTTCGGTCTTGGTTATAACAGGATTTTGGATTATTCAAGGGATTTTTTTCCCGCCCCCTGAACCGCCTCCGCCTACTGAGCAGTCCCCGGTTTCGGGCGGTCCGGGAGTTCCCAATGGAACGACTGCAATTTCCGGTTCAACCTCCGGAACCGAGGCAATCGCCCCAGCGGAAGAGCCGGTTGCCGAGCAAACCGTCGCGATAGATACCGCCCTCCTGACCGTTCAGTTGAGTAATGCCGGAGGCGACATTACCTCATTTAAACTGAAAGAACATCAGGACGGGGACGACCGGGTTGAAATGATCCTTTCCGGCTCGCAGGAAGCCCACGCGTTCACCATCGCCTTCGGGACGATGCAGGTAGAGCCGGTTCGGTCCCGGTTTTACGTCAACCGGCTTTCGGATTACGCGGTCGAATTTTACCGGGATTTCACCACCCCCGAAGGCGGGACTTTCAGACTTGCCAAACGCTACGAATTCAAACCAAACGAGTATATGTTCGAACTGACCATAACCTTAGACGGCGGACATTCGGTATCGTCGTTTAACTTTTCCGGAGTCGCGTATACCCTGGGTTTTGGTCCTCAAATCGGACCGAAATTTGAAAAACTCGACCAGTACGAATACCGGAATTACTACACATTCACTAACGGAAAACAAAAACAGGAAAAAGCGACCGAAAATCCCATTGTGAATCATCCGTCTTGGGCGGCGATTGCGGGCAAATACTTTGCGTTTATTGCGATTCCCTACGCAAACCAGTACGAATTAATTTTTTCCGCGAAGCCTGAGCCGGGCATTGCCTCGGCGTCCCGGCTCTACCTGACCCGTCCTGCAGTAAACGGCCGCGCCGAGGACACCTACCGCTTCTATTTGGGACCGAAAAATCAGTCAAGCCTCGGAATTTACAACAACGGGAACAACGCGTTCAACCTTCGGGATATGGAATTGATCAAAGTCGCCAACACCAGCGGCATTTTGACGCCCCTTGAAAATCTGTTGAAGTGGATTTTGACTTTATTTTACCGGATTGCCCCGAATTACGGGATAGCGATTATTTTCCTGACTTTGCTGGTGAAACTTCTGCTGTTTCCGCTCACGAAGAAAAGTTCCGAATCGACTCTGCGGATGCAGACCCTTGCGCCGAAAATCAAGGAAATTCAGGAAAAGTATAAGGATAATCCGCAGAAAATGCAGATGGAAGTCGCGGAATTTTACAAAAAAGAGGGATATAATCCCCTTGCCGGCTGTCTTCCTCTGCTGTTGCAGTTTCCGATATTCATTGCGATGTACAACTTGTTCAATAACCACTTTGATCTGCGGGGCGCGCTGTTTATTCCGGGCTGGATTCCCGATCTTTCTCTGCCTGAGTCGGTATTTAATTTCGCTCCGGCTCAGATTCCTCTGCTCGGCTGGAGCGATATTCGGATTTTACCGTTTATTTATGTCGGGTCCCAGTTGCTTTTCGGCAAAGTGACCCAAACTCCGGATCAGCAGGGCAACGCGCAAATGAAAATGATGTTTTACGCTATGCCGATTATTTTCTTTTTCGTTTTGTACAATGTGCCGTCGGGTTTGCTTTTGTATTGGATTATGTCAAACGTATTATCTTTGGGACAGCAGATAATCATCAACAAATACATTGCCCGGAAAAAAGTGGGTATGAACGCGGTCCCAGCTGAACCGGCGATTGCGCCGAAAAAAAAGAAGAAACGGTAAATTGCCGTTTCCTAAAACCGATTTTCTTTTACGAGGAGCATATATGGTATATGAATTTGAAGGCCGTACCGAAAAAGAGGCGATTGATCGGGCGGCTGAAGCCTTGGGGCTTGAAAAAGATGCTTTTGACGTGGAAATCCTTGAGACCAAACGATCAGGTCTATTCACCAAAGGGTATGTGAAAATTAAGGTCCACACGAATCAGCAGACCCCGCAGGAATCGGGCGCAGAAACCCCGGCGGTTTCCCCGGGACCCGCCAACCCGCTCGGACCCGCCTTTGCGGACCCCGCGGCGCAAAACGAGTTTGAGCAGAAACTCATCGACTTTTTGGACGGTCTTATCCGGTGTATGGGGTATCCGGGAACCGTAACAGTTCTATTTCGGGAGGACCGCAAAATCGGCTTCAAAATCGATTCGGAATTTTCCCCGATCCTCATCGGAAAAAAAGGAAAAAATCTGGATGCGGTCCAACTTTTGGCGAATATCTACGCCGGCAGACTCGGTCGCGAAGATATACGAATCATCCTTGATAGTGAAAATTACCGCATCCGCCGGGAAGAATCCCTTGTCCGTCTCGCCTACACCGTCGCCGACCGGGTCCGGGAAAGCCGCGGCTCGTACCTGCTCGAACCGATGAACCCCTTCGACCGCCGGCTGATCCACACAACCCTCAACGATATTTCCGACGTTGAAACTAAAAGCGAAGGCGAAGGTGTCTATAAGCAGGTACGAGTGTATTACCGAGGCGGCAGAGGCTGATCCAAAAGAATAAAAAAGGACTAGTTTTTAAAAAAATCCTAGTCCGCCCAGTTGAGGATTTTCTATGAAATATTATCTGTATCTATTTTTTTTCCTGCCTGCTGAAATTTTTGGGCTTCCGCTGGACGCGCTTGTCGATACGGAGCATCGGACCGCTCTGCTGAGTCAAGGGACTGTGATGGAAGCGCAGTTCAAGGCTCCTGAACCTCGGCTGGTTCCGCGTTACGTTTTTGTGGAAAACCTCACGGATTCGCTTATGCAAACGGTTGATCCGACGCTTTTTGTGGAAACTCTGCATCTTTACAAGAAAAGTTCGGGAGCAGGGCTTTCCGGTTGGACTTCCGCGGAACGGCGGGGACTGTTCAACAACGCCCTTGCTTTGAGCAGTCTTACCGGGATTCAGTATTACTCGAACAGCCGTAAGGCAATGCGGACATTTTATGAAATTTCCACGGTTATCGACGGTCCTGCCACGAAACGCCCCTTGCCGGACCCGGTTTACGGACAGCCTCCGCAGGAAGTGTCGCTGTACGCCCGGCAGAAGGACCTCACATTTGGGGATAACATTTACCGGTATACCTATTACGCCCAGTCTGACGGGTTTGTGTTTGTTCAGGAGAATTACACCGCCCTTGTGTATGGGATAGTTCCTGCGGTTGGGAAAGGCAATTTACGGTCCATTGTAGCGGTTATCGATGCTGAGGATTACCTGCTTATTTACGCGGCGTCTATGGCGAAAGCGGTTTCGCTTCCCGGAATGAATCAGCAGATCGGAAAGTCCTTTTCGTCCCGCGTTGACGCTCTGCTTCAGTGGTTTACCCGTCAAGCCGATAAAGCCTTCGCCTCAGTCCGTTAAGTTTTACCCGCGCTTCCAGTCCAGAGCCATCCGTAGATACGCCCAACGTCTAAACCAGCTCGTAAAAGTTTAGAGACCCTAAACCTCTCGGTTTGAGCTTCTTTGCTGTAATTAAAAATAACTATTCTACATAAAATAAGGATGGCGGAAAAAAATCCGCCATCCCGCTTTTACTGGTTAAATCCGTTTCCAGAGTTTTTGGGCGAGTTCTCTGGATTTTGCCATCAGGGTGTCTTCATCGATGTTGAGCAAAACCCGATCCTGCATGATGATCTTCCCGTTGATGATGGTCGTATCTACGTGCCGGCCGGTAACGCCGAACAAGATGTGACTGTTGATGGTATCGGCGTTCACCGGCGTGGGACCTTTGTAATCCACGACAATGACGTCCGCGTAGTGATCCGCCTTCAGAGTACCGACTTTGCCGTTGATGAACCGTTCCATGATGGTTTTGTTGTTCTCGAACAGCATTTGAGGCGGTTCACCCCAGGCGACCGAGGGAAGCCGATTCGCGTGCTTGTGAAGAATTCCGGCAACCTTGAAGGATTCGGTCATGTCCGCGGTATAGCCGTCGGTTCCTAAGCCCACCAGAACGCCCTTTTTGAGCATATCAAGCACCGGCGAAACCCCTACGGCGTTGCCCATATTGGATTCCGGGTTATGCACTACCGCGACCTTGCTGTCTTTGAGCAGTTCGATTTCGCCCTCGGTGACGTGGATGCAATGCACGGCGATGCTTTTCGGGGACAGTACCTTGAAATGATGAAGCCGCTCGATGACCCGCATATCGTACTTGGCGATGGCGTCAACCACGTCTTCGATGCCTTCCGCGGCGTGAACATGGAAGCCTACGCCTGTATCGTTTGCGGCGGCGATGCACTTGTCTAAGGTCTTCGCGCCGATGGTCACTTGCGCGTGAAGTCCGATCAACGCCTTGATCATATCGTCGTTTTGGGATTTGCAGTACTTGGCGAAATCGACGTTTTCTTTAATCCCCTCGTCGGCGATTTTTTCCCCGTCCCGGTCAGAAATCTCGTAGCAGAGATTACTGCGGATGCCTAAGAGCTTCGCGGCTTCGGCGATTTTAAAGAGACTGCCGGTTACTGCAAAGGGGCTGGCGTGATGATCGATTACCGAGGTAACGCCGGAACGGATTTCGTCGATCATCGGACCGATGGCGCTGTAGTACACGTCTTCGAGGGTGAGCTGTTTGTCGAGACGCCACCACAGCCCCTTCAAGACTTCGCCGAAAGTGGTTGCGGGTTTGCCCCCGAGACTCATACCCCGGGCAAAAGTGCTGTAATAGTGCATGTGGGTATTGATGAACCCCGGCATAACCAGCCGACCTTTTGCGTCGATGTACTGGGCTTGGGAATACTTCGCTTTCAGGGCGTCGGTGGTTCCCACTTCTTTGATGAGTTTGTCTTCGATGGCGACGGCGCCGTTTTCAATAAACGGGTTCGCCGGGTCTCGGGTGACAATTTTTCCGTTTCCAATCAGAATCATACAATTACCTCCGTCACAAGATAGGAATACTTATCCGCGATAAGATTGATCATTTCCGCAAAGGACCAGGGGATGGTTTTTTCGCCCCGGCGCCAGAGGACGACCGCGTTATTTTCGAGCCGGACTTTGAAGAGGTCTTTGCCGACAGGAACGAAGCCGCGGTTTTTGCTGTTCGTGAAATCTTCTTCGGAAGAGAACACGGTGAATTTATCGATGTAGGGTCTTCCGGTATGGGGGCAGAATACCGCGCAGTTGCCGCATTCGTTGCAGAGCCGGTCGATGTGAACCGCCTGATGATGGCCGGTCTTGGTGATGACCGCAACATTGGCGCGGTTGGGGCATACGTCGCAACAGATTTCGCAGATTTCACTGCAAGAAAGACAGCGGTACGCGTCGGTATTGTCTTTTTTGGCGGGGATGAGGAAGCCTTTTTTCCAATAGAGGTCGCTGACGTCGGATTTTTCCACGAGAACCCCGGCGAAATCGTTGGGTATGCCGAGTTTTCCGAGAATATCGAGGGCGATAGTTTTACCGTCCGCGATGGCTTTTACCACGGTGGCGGGTCCGGCTTTGCAGTCTCCGGCGATGTACACTCCGGCTGAGGAGGTTTCGTTGGCGCAGGAAATCAGGGGGAAGCCTTTATCGTTCAGGGCGATGCCGTTTTTGGCGAAGAGGCTCGTATCGACTCGGGCGCCGACCGCGCCGATGACCTTATCGAATTTGAGTTCTTTCTTTTGACCGGTGCCTTTTACGTTTTGGCGTCCTGATGCGTCGTATTCCCCGAGGGTCATAACTTCGCAGGTCAAGGTTCCGTTTACGAAACTTTCCGGGGCGAGACATTCGAGGATTTCAACCCCGTCCTGAAGGGCGAGTTCCTGTTCTTCGCGCTGGGCGGGCATAAGGGCTTTGGTTCTGCGGTAGACGACGGTTGCTTTTTCTACGCCTTTATTCCGTTTTGCGGCTCTGGCGCAGTCCATTGCGACGTCGCCGCCGCCGATGATGGCGACTTGTTTTCCCAAGTCCAGGGCGCACCCGGATTTTTTGGAATCTTCGAGGAATTTGAGGGCGTCGATGACTTCGCCGGTTTTCACAGGGGGACTGCCTTCTTTCCACGCGCCTACGGCAAGGACGATAAAGGCGTGATCTTTTTTGAGGGCGTCGATGGAAAAGTTTGCATCCGCGTTGAACTGGAATACTACGCCGGATTTTACCGCGAGCTGATAATCCCGTTCAATCGCCTCGTCGGTGATGCGGAAGCTGGGGATTACGTGCCGGACGACGCCGTAGGGTTTATCCCGTTTTTCGTATACTTTGACGGGTACGCCGTTTCTTCGCAGGAAGATTGCGGTTGCGATGCCTGCGGGTCCTGCGCCGATGATCGCTACGGATTTATCGGTTTTAAGTTGCGCGGGCTTTAAGGCGTCGGAGAAAAGGGTTTCCGCTTTTTCCGCGGCGATGCTTTTGGCGTTTCGGATTTGCAGGGAATCGTCGTAATCGACCCGGGTACACTTATACTGGCACTGGTGATCGCAGATTGTGCCGGTAATGGAGGGCGCGGTATTGTCGATAGCGATGATCTTGAAAGCCTCTTCGTAGTTGTTCTGCGCGACTTGGGCGAGGTACGCGGGAATCTGCTGGTGCAGGGGACAGCCGCCGTCTTTGCAGGGCGCTTTCGCGCAGTCGAAGATGGGCAGAGCCGAAGGGGTTTTCCGAGAACCGGTCTGGCGGTATTCTTTGCGGTAGCGTTTCTTTTCTTTGAGTTTCGAGGTCAAAGCGTTTATGGCGTCTACCTTGATGGTTTTCTGATTCGGATCGATTTTTTCTTCCGCAAGTTCCGCGAGTTGCTTGAATCGCTCGTAGCCGCCCGGTTTCAGGAGGGTTGTCGCCATGGTGATGGGGCGGATGCCGGTTTCGATGATGTCCGCGAGGTTGAAGAAGTCCGCGCCCCCGGAATAGGAAATCGGCAACGCGCCGTTGAACTCGTTGGACAAATTTTTCGCCGCGGTGAGGGACAGCGGGAAGAGGGATCGCCCGGACATATACATTTCCTCGCCCGGCAGTTCGCCTTTTTTGATTTCCACCGGGAAGGTGTTGGTGATTTTGACGCCCAGCAGGAGGTTGCGTTTATTCGCTTCTTCGGTGAGGCGTTTCAACATTCCCACTGCGTCGGCGAATTGGAGGTCTTCCTTGAAGTGGTGGTCGTCGAAGGAAATGTAGGGGTAGCCCATACTGTCGAGAATCTGGCGCGCGCTTTCGTACCCGAGGATGGTCGGGTTGCATTTGATGTAGGTGTTCAGCCCTTTTTCGGTGAGAAGGTAGTGGGCGATCCGTTCAATTTCTTCCCGGGGGCATCCGTGGAGGGTGGACTCGGTAATGCTGTTGGAAATCATTCCCGGAATCGCGTCGAGGTCTTTTTGGGTGAACCGCTCGAAGGAAGCGATGTTTTCCGCCAGATAGGAATAGCAGGTTTTCCAGATGGCGGTGGTTTTCGCGTTTTTCATACCTTCGATATAGGCATCGATTTTGGGGGACTTGATGCCGTCGAGACTGTAGCCGACGCTCATATTGAAGATGAAATCTTGGGTTTCGGCTAAGCCGAATTCTTTAGAGAACGCGTGGATCAGGAAATAGGCTTTGACGTACTCTTCAAAGGCTTGGGGAACGGTGAGTTCCGTAGACCATTCGACGTTGTAGCATTCGTCCTGAGCGTTGATGCAGGGGCGGGCGACGCAACGGCTGAGTTCTTCGCCGTCCATAATCTGCACGGTTTTCAGCTCGATGAATCGGCTTCCCGCAAGGTAGGCGGCGACGATATTTTCCGCGAGCTGGCAGTGAGGACCTGCCGCGGGACCCAGGGGAGACGGCAGTTTCGTTCCGAGCAATTCGATTTTCCGGCCGCTTTTGTTCTTATAGAACTTTTCTTTGCGGATGCCGAACACCGAACCGCTTTTTTTGACTTCCGCCTGAATCCAGCGGACCATGTCGGGGAATGCAATAGGGCGCATTACTTCACTCATACTTACTCTCCTTACTATTTAATGAGCTTCTTGAGCTTTTGCTTTTTCTTCGGCTGAAGCCGGGAAAATCAGGTTTAATAACAAACAGACGACGCCTACCGCAACGGTAGTATCGTTAAAGATTCCCCGCAGGATTCCGGGGAGCCGGGCGACCAGCGGCTTGTTTTCGCTAATCGCGAAGCCGACGCCGAAGGTGATTGCTAGGATCAGCAGGTTTCGGTCGGTGAATCCCGCTTTGGCGATCAGTTTAATGCCGTTGAGCATAATCATAGCGAATACGGTAACTACCGCTCCGCCGAGAACGCTGGTAGGCATTACGGCGAAGAGTTCCCCCAGTTTGGGGAAGAAGGACGCGATAATCAGCACGATGGCGCCGCAGAAGATGCAGAATTTGTTGACGACTTTGGTCATAGCCACGATGCCGGCATTTTGTCCGAAGGCGGTATTCGGCAGGGTGTTGAAGGTTGACGCGATAATCGATCCCGCGGCGTCGGCTATAACCGCGCCTTGGGTTTCAGGAATCGTCGCTTCCCGGTCGAAGCCCGCGATAGTGATGCCGTTTACATTACCCATCGTTTCAAGACCGGATACCACATAAATTGCCGCCAAGCTGATAATTGCGGATAAATTGAATTCCGGTTTTATAAACAACGGGATTGGAACATTGATGGGTCCCGCTTCTTTGACCCGGGTAAAATCAACCTGTCCCAGGGCGGTTGCGAGGAGATAGCCTGCGATGATGGCGATGAGAATCGCTGAGATTTTCAGCATCCCTTTGGCGAACCGCTGAAGGCACACGATAATAAGGAACACCACAGAGCCGATCAGCAGATTTTGCCAAGAGCCGAATTGGGCGGCAAGCCGGGCGGTGCCTTCCGGGACGGGTTTGCCTTCGGCGATGAGCGCGGCGGCGGTTTTTGCCGCGGCTTCCGGTCCTGCGCCGCCGGCGAAATACTGGACTCCTACCGGCAGGAGATGCAGTCCGATAGTGAGAAGCACCGCGCCGATGACCAGCGAAGGGAAGACTTTCTTGAGGGGTTTTATCAGAAGTCCCATAACCGCTTCAACGATACTCGCCGCCATAATTGACCCGATGATAATATTGATGCTGTATTGAGTTCCCATAGTCCGCAGGGTAGGAACAAAGGCGAAAGCGGTTCCCATAACGATAGGGAGTCCTGCGCCGATTTGGATAGTCGGGTTATCCTTCTTGCCGATCCGGATCGGATAGAGCTGGAGCATCGTGGTCAAACCGGACGCGAACATACAGCATTGCACCATCATCGCTTTTTGCTCCGGCGTCATTAAGGGTCCGTCGGCGGTACTAATTCCTGCCAGAATCAGAACCGGCGCAAGATTCCCTACGAACATCGACAGCACGTGCTGTAAGCCTAGGGGGAAAGCCACGCCCAACGGGGGACGCCCTTCAAGTCGATAGATCAAGTCTCTGCCCGATACGGTCAAGGCTTTTGGATCGCTCATACATCAACCTCCTGATCTTTTTTTCTTTGGTGAAAAAGCTACTGCTTAATTACGGTTCCGGTTTTTCCTTCGATCCCTTCTTTTGCTTTTTGGAGCAAAGTGATCAGCGCGGTTCTGCCGGGTTTTGTTTTCACAAAAGAGATTGCCGCCTGTACTTTCGGAAGCATCGAGCCTTTGGCGAACTGGTTTTCTCCGATATACTTTTCCGCTTCCGGTATACTTAGGGAACTAAGCCATTCTTGGTTAGGCTTTCCGAAGTTGATCGCCACTTTTTCTACCGCGGTAAGGATGATCAGCACATCGGCTTCGATAATTTCCGCAAGTTTCGCCGCGGAAAAGTCTTTATCGATAACCGCGCTCATACCGCGGTACTGACCGTCTTTCATAGCGACCGGGATGCCTCCGCCGCCGGCGGTAATGGGAATCTGCCCGGCTTTGAGAAGGGCTTTTATCGTCTCCGCTTCCACGATGCCCACAGGCTTAGGGGAAGCGACTACTCGGCGCCAGCCTCGTCCCGCGTCTTCCATAACCGGTACTTCCTGAGACGCCAGCGCGTCGGCTTCGGCTTTGGTCATAAAGCCGCCGATAGGCTTTGTGGGCGCGTTGAATGCCGGGTCCTTCGGATCGACCTCGACTTGGGTGATAATCGTCGCCACCGGGACCTTCATATTCCGGGCGTCCAGTTCCTTGCGGATGACGTTCTGCAAGTCGTAGCCGATATAGCCTTGACTCAGGGCGACGCAGACGCTCATAGGCAGGAGCGGGAAATGGGTATCCGCTTTCGAGGCGGTTTCAAAGGCGGTATTGATCATTCCGACTTGGGGTCCGTTGCCGTGAACCACTACGATTTCATGCCCCGCTTCCACGAGATCGACTATCGCTTTCGCCGTGCCTTGAGCCGCGACCATCTGTTCTTTGAGGTTATCCCCCAGCGCGTTTCCGCCCAGGGCTATAACGATTCGTTTCTTCATATATTATCTCTTTTCCTTTCGCTTTTCGCGCTTTAAAATCCCTGCCCTTCCCGGCGGGATGAGCCGGATTTCCCGATTTCAAGTACCTCCTCCCGCTTCAAAGGGGGATCGTCCTTGTTTTGAAGTACCCTCCCCTACTTCAAAGGGAGGATTTCCTCCTTTTTTGCTCCGATTTCCTCGGTTTGAAGTACCTCCCCCCACTTCAAAGGGAGGATCGTCCTTATTTTGAAGTACCCTTCCCCGTTCAAAGGGAGGATTTCCCCGCTTTTTGCCCGGATTTCCTTATTTTGAAGTACCCTCCTCCGCTTCAAAGGGAGGAAGTTCCCGCTTTTTGCCCGGAAATCCTCGTTTTTTACTCCGGTTTCCCGGTTTTGAAGTACCTCCCCCCGCTTCCGGGGGAGGATTTCCCCGCTTTTTGCCCGGAAATCCGGGCTGATTGCCGGGGTTTAGCCGAAGAACCGGGGCTTGCCTCGGGACGCCAGTTCCGCCAGAGTCTTTTGGGGGTGCTTTACCTTGCTCAAGAAGATCATCGCGGCGATGATGTAGGGCTTGTGGCTCGCTTCTTTGTAGAGGGGTACCCGGTAGCGGTCGAATACCGATGCGGCGACTTCCCCTTCCTTGCAACTTACGCCGGTAATGTCCGCGGGCAGGCAGTGCAGGTACAGGGCTTTTCCTTCCCGGGTGGTTTTCATCAGGTTTTCGGTGCATTCCCATTTTTTGTGGTTGGCGTTTTGGGCGAGAAGTTCTTTTTCCAAAGCCTTGATGCCGTCCATATCCCCGGCGCCGTAGAGGTTGGTCCGTTTTTCCATCGCCTTAAAGGGCGCCCAGCTTTTGGGGTACACGATGTCCGCGTTTTTGAAGGCTTCTTCCATAGAATTGGACTGGGTGAAGACGCCGCCGCTTGCCGCCGCGTTCCGTTTGGCGACTTCGATGACTTCGGGCATTACCTCGTAGCCTTCGGGGTGGGCGAGGGAAACTTCCATACCGAACCGGGTCATCAGTCCGATAACCCCTTGGGGGACTGACAGGGGCTTGCCGTAAGACGGAGAATACGCCCAAGTCATAGCGATTTTCTTGCCCTTGAGGTTTTCGATGCCCCCGAAGTGGCGGATGATGTGGTTCATATCCGCCATTGCCTGAGTGGGGTGATCGATGTCGCACTGGAGGTTGACGAGGGTGGGGCATTGCTCAAGGTTGCCGTCGAGGAAGCCTTCCCGGACCGCTTTGGCGACTTCCCGCATATAGGCGTTGCCTTTGCCGATGTACATATCGTCCCGGATGCCGATGACGTCCGCCATAAACGAGACCATGTTGGCGGTTTCCCTGACCGTTTCGCCGTGGGCGATTTGGGATTTGCCTTCGTCTAGGTCCTGCACTTCAAGCCCCAGGAGGTTGCAGGCGGAACCGAAACTGAACCGGGTCCGGGTGGAATTGTCCCGGAACAGGGAAATGCCCAAGCCGCTGTCGAAGATTTTCGTCGAAACGTTGTCTTCCCGGAGGCTCCGGAGCGCGTCGGCTACGGTGTAAAACGCCATAATTTCATCAAAGGTTTTTTCCCAAGTGAGGAAAAAATCAGAGCCGTACAAGCCCGAAATGTTCAGGGCGTCCAGTTTACGAATGTAATTTCCAATATAAGCCATTGTTTTCTCCTATTTATTGGCAGTATAGATTGAAGGAAGCGCCGCGTAGACCGCCGCGCAGGTAACGAGGTCCGCTTTCCAAGTGCGCTCGTTCGGGGCGTGGGCTTGAGCTTCCGCCCCGGGACCAAAGCCGATGCAGGGAATGCCGTTCCGCCCCATAACCGAAACGCCGTTCGTGGAAAAGGTCCACTTGTCAACCAACGGGCGTTTTTGGCGCATCTCGATCTGCTCTTTGGGTCCGATCCGGACATCCCCATAGAGTCCCTTATAGGCTTCGACCATAGCCTTAGTGGGGGCGGCGTCTTCGGGAATTACCCAAGTAGGGAAGTAACATTCGATGGGGTAGACGCAACCGGTATACGAGGGGCGGTCGTATTCGTACATCGAAACCGCGACGTCTTTGCCGTACTTTTTGGCGGCCGGCAGATTGCGGATTTCTTCGAGACAGCTTTCCCAAGTTTCGCCGGCGGTCATCCGGCGGTCCAGAGAAATGGCGCAGGAATCGGCTACGGCGCAACGGCTGGGGGACGTGTAGAAAATCTGGCTGACCGTAACGGTGCCGCGCCCTAAAAACCGGGCTTCTTTCCATTGGGGGTTGAACTTTTCGTCCAGCATCTTGACGAGTCCCCGGATGGCGGTGCTTTCTTCACAGCCGTTATTGTTGAGGGACCGAATGTCCCTGATAATATCCGCCATCTTGTAGACCGCGTTGTCCCCGCGCTCCGGGGCGGAGCCGTGGCAGGAGACGCCTTTCACGTCCACCCGGATTTCCATACGCCCCCGCTGTCCCCGGTAGATGCCGCCGTCGGTCGGTTCGGTAATCACCACGAATTCGGGTTTGATTCCCCCTTCTTTGATGATGTATTGCCAGCAGAGACCGTCGCAGTCCTCTTCCTGAACCGTACCGGTGACCATAACCTTGTACTTATCGTTGAGCAAGCCTAAGTCTTTCATAATCTTCGCGCCGTAGACCGCCGATACCGGTCCGCCGAGCTGGTCCGAAGTTCCCCGCCCTCCGATTTCCGAGTCCGTTTCGTAGCCCTCGAAGGGATCGAACTTCCAGTTGTCCCGGTTGCCGACGCCTACGGTGTCGATGTGGCCGTCGTAGGCGATGAGGGTTTTGCCTTTGCCCATATAGCCGATTACGTTGCCCATCTTGTCGAGACCGGCTGAATCAAAGCCGACCTTTTTCATTTCCTCGACGATTCGGGCGGCGGTTTCTTTTTCGCCGCAACTCTCTCCGGGGAACCGCACCAAGTCCCGCAGGAACTTGGTCATGTCTTTTTCGTAGCCTTCCGCGGCTTTTTTGATCGCTCCAAAATCCAATGCCATATATTCTCCTTATACTAGATTTTACTGCTTCGTTCCGCCGGTCCGCTGGGCAGTTCGCCGTCCCACACGATGTCCCGGAACCGTTCCGGGTCTGTGTTGCCTTCGGTGCTGAAAAGCAGAACCGTCGAATCTTTGGTAATGCCTTGGGCTTTTCGGAAATCTTCGTATTCCTTATCCCGAAGGATAGTGAAGAGAAGCCCGGCCGTAACCGCCCCGGATTCGCCGGAAATGACTTTGGCGTCTCCTTTGAGGGGGACTCCCAGAACCCGCATTCCCCGGGCCGCAACCCAGTCCGGGCAGGACGCGAAAAACCGGGCGTGATTCTTCAAAATTTCCCACGAAATGGTATTGCCTTCCCCGCAGGCAAGCCCGGCCATGACGGTGGTCAGGTTGCCCTTGACCGGGACCAGTTTCTCCGCAAGACACGAGTGATAAAGGCAGTCCGCGGCGGAAGCCTCCGCGATGGTGATTACCGGAGTCTGCTGGGGAAAAAGGTTGGCGAAGTAGCCCGTTACCGCCCCCGCAAGAGAGCCGACTCCGGCTTGCACGATGATGTGACTTGGGCGGTCTACCCCGGCGGCTTTGAGCTGACGGTACGCTTCGTAGGACATTGACCCGTAGCCCTGCATGATCCAGCCGGGGATTTCCTCGTAGCCCGCCCAAGCGGTATCCTGCACCATGACGCCGTTAGGGTCCTTCGAGGCTTTCTCGTTGGCGAGGCGCACCGCGTCGTCGTAGTTCATGTCGGTAATGGATGCGTCGGCTCCTTCTTTGCGGATATTTTCGAGCCGGGTTTGGGAAGACCCTTTCGGCATGAGGACTACCGATTTCTGCCGCAATTTGTTCGCCGCCCACGCGACGCCTCGGCCGTGATTGCCGTCGGTAGCGGTGTAGAAGGTGATGTCTCCGAGTTTTTTCTTGGTTTCGTCGGAGATTAGGGTCTGGTAGTCGATATTCGCGATATCCTTCCCCAGCTTTTGGGCGATATATCTGCCGATGGCGTAGGAACCGCCCAGCACTTTAAAGGCGTTCAGGTCGAACCGGAAGGACTCGTCTTTAATGAAAAGGCCCTTAACTCCGAAGTAGCCTGCAAGATGAGACAGGTTTACCAGAGGAGTTTCCGTGTATTGGGGGAAACTCCGGTGGAAACGGAAGGCCTTTTCCATTTCCTGGGGGGTCATAAGGGACAGGCTTTTGGAACAGTCGCTTTTCGGCTGTTCGTTTAGCACCCATTTAATCGGTTCTCGCATGGCTTCTCCTTTGGGTTTTACCCTAGTTCTGCTATTGCTTCGATTTCTACGAGCACGCTTTTGGGCAGTTGTTTGACTGCGACGGTGGAGCGGGCGGGTTTACTGGGGAAATGTTTGGCGTAGACGTCGTTGAAAGCTGGGAAGTCTTCCATGTTTGCGAGGAAGCAGGTTGTTTTGAGGACCTTTTCTGGGGAGGATCCGCCGGCTTCGAGGACGGCTTTCAAGTTTTTGATGACCTGTTCGGTTTGTTCGGTTATGGTGGATCCTGTTACTGCGCCGGTATCGGGGGACAAGGGGATTTGGCCTGAGGCGAAGAGCAGGCCGTTACTTGTGTAGCCCTGGGAGTAGGGCCCGATAGCGGCGGGAGCTGATTTTGTTTGAATAATCTTCATAGATAACCATCCTTGTTGGTGTAGTATAATTCATTAGAACACTGAATTATACTTTAGTCAACAAAAATTTTTCATTTTTTTAAATTTTTTTTGAAAAGGGATTAACTTTTTTACCGAGGGCTGGAACCGGGGGGCGGGTTCAGCTTTTTTCCATGGACCGGATGTGGAGGTATACGGTATTCTTGGAGATGTTCAGTTCCGAGGCCGTAATCTGGACCGCGTCTTTCAACTTAAAAATGCCCTGATGATACAGGAGGGTGATGATTTCCTTATTCTTCTGAGAAACCATGATCCGGTTATCGTCGTTGACGGCGGTTTTGATCTTTTCCATGGCCCGCAGAATGAGTTCGTTTGAGTTGTTGATGAAGCTCTCGGAGATGAAATCCGAGGGCTGATCCAGCGAAAAATGATCCAGCAAAGCCGATAGGGGGCTGTCCAAATACAGATTAATGCACATCAAACCGATGGGATTCCGCTGTTCCCCGAAGATGACAATCGTCGTGGACTTGACGGGTTTGCCGTATTTGCTTCGGGAAAAATAGGTAATGGAGGGGCTGGCCTTCGTTTTATCGATTTGTTCCAGCATGGAAAGGGCGAAATCCGTAATCGGCGCGCCTTCCTTCCTATCCGAATGGAAACCGTTGATAATCCGGATTATCGAATGATCCAAATCCGTTAGATCATGCAGGACGAATTCGAAGGCCTCCCCGTAATAGGCCGCCAGGCCTTCCATCGTCGTTTTGTAAGAGCCTATGATAAGCTGATCCGCCGCCGAAAGCGGTTCATTTTGTTTTCCCATAGAGTATACAATAGTATCATTTTTTCAAAAATGCAACTCCTGGATATTATACCTCTCAGCAAATTTTTTCTTCCCCGGCCCGACGAAGCCCCGGGACTTGCCCAAAACCGCCTCCAAGGGCTACAAAAATACCAGGGTTATAAAGAGAAGAAACCTAGTTATAAAGAGAAGAAACTTGGTTATAAGGAGAAGAAACATGAAAAGATGGATGAGCCTGGGCCTGCTTTGGGCGGTTTGGGTCTTAGGAAGGGCGGAAGCTCAAACCGTCCTGGCCCTGGGGATGACCCTCGAGGCCGAAGAGCAGAGCCGAACCCGGAGTTCCGGCTCCGGAACGGATACCTTCCTCGGCTGGACTCTCCGGTTCGAGTACGGATACCGGTTTTCCCGTTTCGGCTTGGGGCTCCAGCTGTATTTCGGCGCGGAGGAGTACCGCTCTGAAATTACCGGGTATCCGGTCCGGACCCTTCGGGATTTCACCTTCGGGGCCGGGGTATATTTCGAGGCGGTTCTGCTCCGCCTCGGCCGGTTTTCTTTCTTGGGGAAGCCCGGCCTCTGGGGCCTCGGGGCCGAGAATGTCTTGAATCCCGGGAACCTCCAGGAGGCCCTCCATCTTTATCCTCCTTTGATTGGGGATCTGACGGGTTTTTGTACCAATTTCGAAGCTCTCTTCGAGTATGAGTTATTCAAATATCTCAGGCTTTACCTTTCCATCGAGATAATGAATTTCCTCGTTACCCATTGGAAATCCACCGGGTATGCCGGGGGCGGCCTGGGGCTCTATGATCCCCAGGAGTCGGTGAAGGTGGAACTCGCCTTTCCCTTTACCCAAACCTGGCAGGCCCTGCATTTCGGCTTTAAGCTGATTCTGTAATCCCGAAAGGGGGGGTGGACTTTTTTCTTATTCCGGAGTATCCTGAAAAAGAAAAACATCAGGAAAAAAAAGAAAAATATTGAGAAAAAAAAGAAAAATATTGAGAAAAGAAAAGGAGCATCTATGTCAACCCATATCAGCGCGAAGCCTGGGGAGGTAGCCTCGGCGGTTCTGCTTCCCGGGGACCCTTTACGGGCGAAGTTTATTGCCGAAACCTACCTGGAAGACCCGGTTTTGTATACGAGCATCCGGAATATGTTTGGTTATACCGGGCTTTTTCGGGGGAAGCGGGTATCCGTTCAGGGGACCGGCATGGGCATTCCCTCGATTTCGATTTACGTCCATGAGTTGTTCCATGACTACGGGGTCCAGCGGGCGATTCGGATCGGGACGGCCGGGGCCATCCAGCCGGAATTGCAGGTCCGGGATTTGGTTCTCGCCATGACCGCCTCGACCGACTCCGGGGCGAACAATCTCCGCTTCGCCGGCCGAAGCTTTGCCCCGGCCGCCTCCTTTTCCCTCCTGAAAACCGCCTTCGATTCCGCGGTCCAGAAGGGCCTCCACCCGAAAGTCGGGGGCATCATCTCCTCCGATATGTTTTATTCCGAAGACCCCGACGAATGGAAACTCTGGGCCAATTACGGCTGTCTCGCCGTCGAAATGGAAACCGCAGAACTTTACACCCTAGGGGCCAAATTCAAACGGGAAGTCTTAGCCTTACTTACCATTTCCGACAGCTTCATAACCAACGAATCTGCCTCCTCGGCGGATCGGCAAACCAGCTTCACCACCATGATGGAAATCGCTCTGGAAACCGCCATCGCTTAACGAATATTCTCCGTCGCCTAGAAAGACAAAATATTTCCCTTAACGCATACTGCATCCGCCAAAGCGAATGCAGTATTTTCCTAAAAAAACGCCGCATCCGCCGAAGCGAAAGCTACATCCGCCTAAGCGAAAGCCCCATCCGCCTAAGCGAATCACCCATCCGCCTAAGCGAAAGCCCCATCCGCCTAAGCGAATCACCCATCCGCCTAAGCGAAAGCCCCATCCGCCGAAGCGAATCCCCCATCCGCCTAAGCGAATCACCCATCCGCCTAAGCGAATCACCCATCCGCCTAAGCGAATCACCCATCCGCCTAAGCGAATCACCCATCCGCCTAAGCGAATCACCCATCCGCCGAAACGAATCCTGCATCCGCCTAAGCGAATCACCCATCCGCCTAAGCGAATCACCCATCCGCCTAAGCGAATCACCCATCCGCCTAAGCGAATCACCCATCCGCCGAAACGAATCCTGCATCCGCCGAAACGAAAGCTACATCCGCCGGGGGGAAAAACCCATCCCTAAAGGGGAAAAACCGGATTTACATGAAGGGCGCGAAAAGCCTCAGCACGTCCTGAAGAATCCTTTGCCGGGCCGGGCCGGAACACTCGGCTAAGGTAATCTCATGGCACTTGGGAAGGGTAGCCAGAAAGTCTTTTTTCACCGCGGCCACTCCGGGATTCTCATAGATGCACACCCCGCACTCGAAATGCAGATACAAACTGCGGAAATCCAAGTTTATGGTCCCCACCGCGGCCACCACATCATCGGACACAAAGGTCTTGGAATGATTAAACCCGGCCGTGTACTCATAGACCTTCACCCCGGCCGAAACCAACTGCCGGTAATAGGACCTCGACGTAAGGGCTACGATTTCCTTGTCCCAGCGATGCGGAGTTATGATCCTCACATCCACTCCGCTCTTAGCCGAAAGAGTCAGGGCCGAAACCAAATTATCATCCACCACCAAGTAAGGAGTATTGATATACACATACTCCTTAGCATTGTTGATAATCTGAAGATACACGTGCTCCCCCACATTCTCCAGCTCCATGGGATTGTCCGCATAAGGCTGGACATACCCCGCCGAAGGCCCGGGCCCAGGCCCCGTCTTCCAGGGATAAAAGGCCGAATAATCCTCCTCGGCCCCGGCCGGACTTTCCAAATTCCACAGATGCAGAAAAATCAGCGTAAAAGACCAAGCCCCGGCCCCGGCCAGCAAAATCGCCGCATCCTTCCAATGCCCAAAGCGATCATAGGCGTTTATATACTCATCCGCCAAATTTACCCCCCCGGTAAAGGCCACCTTGCCGTCAATCGAAACAATCTTCCGATGGTCCCGATTGTTCTGCAACGAAGAAAGTAAGGGCGTAAAGGGATTAAAAACTAAACACCGGATGTTACTCTTCTCCAGATCCCGCCGGAAATTGGGGGGTAAAGACATAAAACATCCCAAGTCGTCATACATCAGCCGGACATCCAAACCCTGCCGGGCCTTCCGTTTCAGGATTTCCAAAATCGGATTGAGCATAAGCCCCTCCCGGAGAATAAAAAATTCCAGGAAGATGTACTTTTCCCCCTTCTCCAGCTCCTCCAAAAGTCTCCGGAAAAAGCCCTCCCCGGAATCAAAATACTCCGTCTGGGTCCGGTCATACACCGGATAGCCCGCGCAATTCTGCAAGTACCGGGCCTGAGTCACATACTCCTTCCCGGTAAGGGCCGGAAGCACATCCCCCCCCAAAAGATAAAAGCCCCGAACCTTCTCGTTGAGCCGGGCCATCCTCCGGCGCAAAACCCCGGAATTCCCCTGGGAACAAAAGACCAAATAAAGACATCCCCCGAAAATCGGAAAGAGTAAGATCAAAAAGATCCAGGTCAGTTTATACCCCGGCTTGTCCTTCTTGTTCAAAATATACAAACATACAATAACGCTCAAAATCTTCAGAGCCTCATGGACGTACTGAATCATCAGCCCGGACCCCACAATAGCCGATAAAATAAAACCCAGCTGAATCAAGATCGTGAAAATAACAAAGACCCGGCGCCGAAATAAAACCCGAATAAAAGATTTAGGCATCTGCTTGCAGGGCTGTTTTCTCTGGTCCATGGGATTCCCCAAACTCCCGGCTCCGGGAAAAAATCACCGGGGCCACACCCCCGCCCCAGCCCGAAGGACCCGCACCTCCCCGGCCGTAAGATCCAAAATACTCGAAAAAATCCGGGGCCGCTCCTCCCCGGGATCAAAGATGATGTCAATCCCCTCCAAAAGCTCCAACTCCCAAGCCTCGTCAAACAGGGCCTCCTCCGGAAAAACCCAAGACTCCTCGGGCCCAGCCTCCCGGCCCGGCCGGGAAACCGGCCGGCCCGGAGCCGAAGGGGGCAGGTCCCTATACCCCCCCCGCTTCGCCGTAATCGAGTACAAGGGCCGGCCGAGGGCCCTCAGTAAGGCCAAAGGCACCGGATGATCCGGAATCCTCACGCCGATCTCCTTCCGCCGGAGGCCCAGGGCCTTCTCGGTCCCCAGGAGGGTCCGTAAAATAAAAACATAGGGCCCCGGGGTCAGGCCCTTGATAAGCCGAAATCGGGAATTGTCCAAAACACATAAGTCGCCGAACTGGGCCATCCCGGCGCACAAAAGGGTGAAATGCCCCTCATCCCGGGATCCCGAAAGGGCCCTCAGCCGCTTAATCCCCCCGGGAGAAGTCATAGAACAGGCAATGCTCCAGCTCGTATCGGTAGGCAAAGCCGCTAACCCCCCCCGAGCCAAGGTCTCAACCCCCCGGGCAATCGCCCGGTCGTCCAGGTTAGTCGGAATAACGTATTCAATCATCATATATAAATATACCCAATTCATCCCAATGTATACCCAAATCCTTAAAAGATATACTAGCGAAAAGCCGGAAAAACCAAAGGGCCTCCCAAGCAAAACCTCGGCCGGAAAAAGTATGAAAAAAAAGACATCTCCGCCTCCGGTTTTTATACTCCCCGCCCAGAAGCTCTTCTATAAATTATATTACCCCATGTATACAAAATAAGACGCCCCCCAGCCCTCCGGAAAAACCAAAGGGCCGGCTATTTCCTTATGAAATAGATAGATCCCCCTTTTCAAGACCCCTTGGCATTATACCTGCTTAATATATTGCACTTGTAAGGAGATAACCATGAGCGTAAACTATAAAGAACAAGCCCTCGGGCCCTACCTCAACGAAATAAATCGGATTCCCCGGGAAAACCAAGAAGAAGTGCTTTCCCTGGCCCAGCGGATCCAAAAAGGGGACTCCGAGGCAAAAGAAAAGCTCATCCGAGCAAACCTAAGACTGGTTGTCGCCATAGCCAGACAATTCCCGGTGTCCGACATCCCCTTCATGGACCTAGTCCAAGAAGGAAACCTGGGCCTCATCCGGGCCGTGGAAAAATACGACCCCCTCAAAAACACCAAATTCGCCACCTACGCCTCCCTGTGGATCCGGCAAAGCATCAGCCGATTCCTCGCCAGCAAACGCAGAAACATCCGTCTGCCCCTCAGAAAAGAAAAGAAATTCAACGCCATCCTCCAGGCCTGCCATATCCTAAACCAAAAACTCCAAAGACCCCCGACTCTCAGAGAAATCGCCCAAGAATGCCGCCTCAAGGAAAGCGAAATAGCCCTCATCCTCCAGGCCGCCAGTAACCCCATCTCCCTCGAAAACGATAACTCCCAAGAAGCCGCGGTCATCGACATCTACGAAGACCTCACCTACAACCCCGAACGGGAATTCTTCCATAAATACGCCCAAGATAACACCCTGGGCATCCTCAACCGCCTCAAAGCCCGAGAACGATGGATCATCATGCACCGCTACCAAATCGGCGGATGCGAACATCACACCCTCCGGGCCATCGGAGAAAAATTAAACCTCTCCCCCGAATGCGTCCGCCAAATGGAAAAAAAGGCCCTCAAAAAAATCAAAAACTACACCGAAGCCTTCGAAGCCATGTAACCCGCCCCCAAAACCAGCAAAACCCCCAAAGCGACGGCCGCCCAGGGGGTCCCTTCCAACAAAAAATCCAATCCCATCCAAAACCAAAAAAAACAGCCCGGTTGATCTCCCGCCGCCATTCCGGTATCCTAAAATAATGAAACCCCAAATAAGCCCAGCCCCCCGGAAAACTACGGCAAAACCAGCCCTCCGGGAAACTGCGGCAAAACTAAAAAAAACCCAAACAAAGGAGAAATATTACCCATGAGTAAAATACCCGCCGCCTTCCAACAAGGAAAGGCCTTCATCGGCTTCGTTACCGCCGGGGATCCCTCCCTAGAAAAGACCGAAGACTTCGCCCTCGCCCTCGCCGACGCCGGAACCGACCTTATCGAAATCGGCATCCCCTTTTCAGATCCCATAGCCGAAGGCCCAGTCATCCAGCAGGCCAATATCCGGGCTTTATCCGCCGGAACGAACCTGTCCGGGATCTTCCGCTTAACAGAAAAACTGCGCCGGAAAATCAAAACCCCCTTAGCGTTTCTAACGTATCTTAATCCGGTATTCCATTGGGGATACGACCGGTTTTTCCGGACCTGCCGGGAAATCGGAATAGACGGAATCATCATTCCGGATCTGCCCTTCGAAGAACAGCCGGAAGCCCAGACCATCGCGGGGGCCTACGGCGTCGATGTAATTTCCCTCATCGCCCCGACTTCGGAACAGCGGATTCAACGCATCGCCGCCAACGCGGAAGGCTTTCTCTACGTGGTATCTTCGATGGGGGTTACCGGAATCCGGCAAAACATCGAAACCGATCTAGCCGGAATGATCCAAACCGCAAAGGTTACCGCGAAAGTTCCCATAGCAGTAGGATTCGGCATAAATACCCCGGAACAAGCCGCCGAAATCGCCCGGTTCGCGGACGGCGTAATCGTCGGAAGCGCGCTCGTCAAAATCATCGCGGAATACCAAACCTCCGCCGCGCCGCATCTCGCCAATTACGTCAAAAAAATGAAACAAGCCATCGCCTAAAAGCTTTTACCCCTTTTATTTTAAATCTTTAAAATATTGGGAAAAAAAACTTTCACGCTTTTCAAAAAACTTTAAAAATATTTTCAAAAGAAAAAAGGAGGAAAAATGACAAAAAATCTTACCGTAGGTAATCCCGCGCTTTTGATTTTCTCTTTTGCGGTTCCGCTCTTGGCCGGGAATCTTTTTCAGCAGTTTTACAATATGGCAGATACCTTTATTGTAGGCAATACCCTCGGGATGGACGCGCTTGCGGCCGTAGGCTGTACCGGAAGCATAAACTTTCTGATCCTCGGATTTATGATGGGCTTTACCCAAGGAGCGTCGATAGTTACATCCCAGCGGTTCGGCGGGGCCGACTCCGCAGGAGTACGCAGAAGTTTTGCGGCTTCTGCCTTCCTTGGGGTTTTCACGACTATCGGCCTTATGGGAGTGAGTATAACTTCCGCCCGGCCCCTGTTAGTTTTACTGCGCACCGATCCGAAAATTCTGGAGGCCGCGTATTCCTATATTGTAGTTATCTATTGGGGTATGCCGGCAATGCTGTTGTTTAATTTGTGTTCCAATATGATGCGGGCGGTTGGAGACAGCGTTACTCCCCTTATATTTCTGGTAATTGCCTGTATTATCAACATTATCCTTGATTATACGTTTATTCGAGGGTTTCACACCGGCGTAGAAGGCGCGGCCTATGCGACGGTAATTGCCCAGACCGTTGCCGGTTTGCTGTGTATTCCGGTTATATCCCGAAAATTGCCGGTTTTACGGCTTGCAAAGGAAGATTGGAAGCTGAATCGGAAAGAGCTTTGGGAACATTTCCGGGTCGCTATGCCGATGGGATTTCAGATGAGCATCATTGCTATCGGAGTAGTGAGCGTTACCTTTGCCCTGAACGGTCTTGGTATTGTCGCTGTCGCGGCTTTTACCGCGGGACAGAAAATCGATATGGTTGCTGGAATGCCCTTAAGTTCCTTCGGCGCGGCCATGACGACGTTTACCGCGCAAAATTACGGCGCGCAAAAAATCGGACGAATCCGGCAGGGGGTCGTGCAGTGCTGTCTTATGTCCTGCGCTTTTAGTATTGGGATGGGCCTCCTTTTTTTCTTTGCCGGCGGGCATTTTGCGGGAATATTTCTAAAAGAAGAAATTGAAGCGGTCAGGCTGGCGCATTTGTATTTGAAGATAACCGGTTGTTTTTATATACTGCTTGGGTGTTTATTTATTTTTCGGCAGAGTCTGCAAGGCTTAGGAGATAGTCTTGTGCCGACTATTGCCGGGGTAGTAGAATTAGTGATGCGGACCTTTGCGGCGATAATTTTGACTCGGTATTTCGGGTTTATCGGGCTGTGTTTTGCGAGTCCCCTTGCGTTTTTCGGGGCCTGCGTTCCCTTGACCATCGCTATTGTTCTGACTCTGAAACGGCTTATGCGAAAACCGTCTCGTCCGCGGGTTTGATGTACTGCCCAAACTCGCGGACCAGGCTTACCCTCCGATGGCAGACATGAGCCGGGTTTCAAGAGGTTTTTCGGGGTTTGCCTGGACGAAACAGTGGGAACGGGGCTTCAAAGCAACCGCGTCAAGCAGAGCCTGCCGTACCGACCCATTCCGAAGCGCGGCTTTCGCGTCTATTCCGGAGGCGTAACATAAACAGGGCTTCAGTACGCCATCGGCGGTGAGCCGGATGCGATTGCAGGTATGGCAGAAACTGTGACTCATCGCGCTGATAAATCCGATTCGCCCTTTGAAATTCGGAATACGGTAATACACTGCGGGACCCGCGCCTCGGTCAGCGGAATCTTCAACGATACCCGGATATATTTTCCTCATCCGGTCAAGAATCGCGTCATTCCTTACGCCTTGAAATCTGCTTCCGTATCCTAGGGGCATCATTTCGATAAACCGTACGGTCAAGGTTTCGGTCTTGGCGAGTTCCGCCAAATCCCGCCAGGCCGGCTCTCCGCCGCCGATAAGCGCGGCGTTAATCTTCACTGGAATGTTCCGGGCCATGCTTGCCTGAACCGCAGAGAGTATATCCGCCAATCGCGGAGAACCGGTAATCGACTTAAACCGCTCCGGATCGAGGGTGTCGAGGCTGACCGTAATTCCGTCAATTCCCGCATCCTGCAAAGCATCGATATACCGGCTCAAAAGAATGCCGTTAGTGGTAAGGGATACTCGCTCGATGCCGGCTTTGGTTTTCAGCAGATCGACCAACTGCGGAACGCCATCCCGCATAAGCGGCTCCCCTCCGGTGAGTTTCACAAACCGAATGCCAAGCCTCGAACCTTCACAGCATATCCGCAATATTTCCGGAAAAGTGAGAAGTTCCGATTCAGGAAGGGCCCGCGCGGTTTCAGGTCTACAATAAACGCACCGAAGATTGCAACGGTCGGTTATCGAAATCCGCATATAGTCGATAACCCGATTGTACAAATCTATCATAGCTCTAGTATAGCAGATTTTCAGGTTTTAGAATTTTCTCGAAGAATAAATTTTGATTTACTTTATCAGTTAAACGTTAGTTTATGTGGGGTGGGGTGGTGGTGTGGAAAGAGTAAGCCCGGCGGCTACCTACTTTCCCGCTTTAGTGCAGTATCATTGGCGTTAGAGGGTTTGACTTCCGTGTTCGGGATGGGAACGGG